>CAZEIT010000053.1:0-8841 GCA_964512515.1 uncultured Desulfobulbus sp. | reverse complement strand
ATAATCCAGGCGTATTGGTTGTAACCCTCGGGTGCCTTTTCGCTTTTTTCGCCACCAGTCAGTTGCAGTGCTTTACCGGCAAGGGTTGAGAAGCTTCCCTGTTCGATCTTGTCGGCTTTCTCAAAGAGCTTCCAGGCGTAGTCACCACTTGGGTCTGCCTTTGGTGTTGACGTTCCTAGTTGGATTTTTTCATTTTTAATGCTCTCTAAAAAATTCTCAGTTGAGATTATAACTTCTGCTTGAGCCAAGGCACAGAGTTGATTTCTTGTAAACAGGACAACAGGAGAGCCCCAACCAGATGCCGCCAATTGTTCAGGATGAGCCATATTCGCTGAGGCAAACACATCAACGTTTGCTCCAGATTCAATCTCTTTTCTTAACAGGCCACTTGGGCCAAATTTTGAAACAATTTGAGCGCTATATTTTTTTTCGTAATTGGATGCGATAAGATCCAATGCCTTGTTCAAGCTACCAGCAGCGTATAACATAACCGAATCTGCTACTGCAAATGTTGGTGTAAGGACAAGAGTTGCAATAGCAAGGCATAAAAAATTGCGATACGTTTTCATTTTTCTCCTGAATTATAATTGATTACAATAGTAATTTAGTGTTTTTAAAGTGTGTATTTTATATGTCGTCTCTAACAAAAGGGATGCATCCTTGCATGCATCAACAAAAAAAGCACAGGGGCAGAGCGCTCCTGTGCTTTTTTATGAATCACGGCCTTAATAATAACGCCGTCTATATTTGCTCAACCTTCGTTGATCATCTGCAGAACTTTCGGCTTCTGCTGCAAACCCTTGACGCGTTTAACTTCTTCACCATTCTTGAACAGCAGCAGGGTGGGGTAACTTTCCACCTTATATTTTGCAGTTGCATCCTTATTGGCGTCAAAGTCGATTTCGCCGATGCTGACTCCGTCAACATCTTTTGAGATGTCTTTCAAAACAAAACGCAACATTTTGCAGGGACCACAGGTTTTGGAGTAGAACACCACCAAAGCCTTGTCTGCCTTAACAACCTCATCAAGCTGTGCTCCATCGAGTTCCAGTACTTCTGTTGCCATGCAACACCTCCTTGTTAAAGGGTATAATTATTTTGTCAGTGATTTCACGTGTCTGGCTGCAGCTTGGGCTGCCAGGGCACCATCGCTACAGGCGGTGACGATCTGGCGCAGCACCTTACTGTTGATATCGCCTGCGCCAAAAATGCCAGCCACCTTGGTAGCCATCCATTCATCGGTTTCAATATAACCAAATTTATTGAGAATTCCCAGGGATTCAAATGCCTGCGCTGTTGGTTCAAGGCCAATGTATTCAAAAGCGCCATCTGTTTCGACCACGATTTCCTCACCAGTTTTGGACGATTTTGCCCGCACCTTCTCCATGCGCTCGCCACCGGTGAATTCGATGATATCATGCCATTCGTAAATCTTCACGTTGGGCATGGCGCGCAGTTTGTCGCAGGCGCTCGGGTCTGCAGTGAGATCCAGCATGGTGATCACGGTTAGTTCAGTGGCGATGCTGGCCAGGTATAGGGATTCCTCAACGGCCGAGTTGCCGCCGCCAATAACCACGACCCGCTTGTCGCGGTACTGGGCGCCGTCACAAATGGCGCACCAGCTCAGGCTGCCGCCGGCAAAATCTTCTTCACCCGGCACGCCCAAACGGCGCGGCATGGTGCCAGTGGCGATAATGACTGCCTTGCAACGGAAACTCTGACCTTCTTCGCAGTGCAGAATCTTATCGTCGCCATCCAGTTCTATGCGGTTGACTGTGCCGTAGTCGAACTCCACGCCCATTTCCTGGGTGTGCTCAAACATCTTAATCGCAAGCTCAGCGCCATTGATGGTGCCGGTGGCAGGGTAGTTCTGTACTTCCAGGGTATTGACCACCTGACCGCCGGGGGCGAGTTTATCCAGCAGCAAAAGATTGAGGTTAGCCCGCTGTGCATAAATTGCAGCGGTCATGCCTGCAGGTCCTGCGCCGATAATCACCAAATCATAGGTTTTGGTTGCGTCATTCATGCCTTGCCTCTTTTTCCGTTACTATGAATGAGGGGAGAAAACGGTTGTCTTCCCCCCGATTAAATGATGAAGCCAATTAAATGATGATACCAATTAAAGAACTAATTTTACCCCAGTATCATGCTTTTTGTCATCAATAATCAGCTTGAGGCTATAGGATCCGGCCAGGCCCTTGCGGCTGACCGGGAATTCCACCGCTCGTTCGTCAGCCTCCTGGAAGGTGCCGACGCACATGGCCAAAAAGGGCCGCTTGGTGGTGGGAACAAAGTAGCCGATGGTGTCCGCGCCCTCCAAAAGCAGCATAACCATTTGCCCCTTTTCAAAGGTGGCCTTGAGGATGATGCGGTCTTCTTCCAGGCCGATCTTAACGTTGTACTGGTCTGGCACCTCGCCTCCATCTTCCGCCTCAGGGATAGTGAGAAACGCTTCGGTCACGCCCAAGTCGCCCAAAAGCTCTCCCTTGCCAAAGCTAAGCACATCTTCCTTGCAGTAGGGTGACAGCTTTTCCGCGCGGTAGTAGTTGGCGGGCAGGTGCATCTCGTACATAATAACATCATCCTTGAGTTCAACAGTCACCGAGTTGAGCACCAGATCCTTTTCATCCTCCCCGCGAACCTGCGCCGGCGGCTTGTTCAGGGTTTCACCCTTGAAACGGCCAATGCCGCCGGAATGCACCAGGTAGTGGCCTTCACTGTAGTATTCCACGTTGCAGATATAGGTGGAGAAAAAGTCTTCGCCGCGCTCCTTGCCAAACTGCCAGACCTGTTCGATTTCCATTTTTTGGGTATCGATGCGGTAACGTACCCCGCGCGAGAAATTGTCTTTGGCAGGCACATAGTTTTCCTTGCGCTTGGCGCGCCAGTGCCCGTTGTCAAAGCACATGATGTCGCCATCAGGCACTACCACACAGGCATGCTGTTCGTACTGCCAGTCAAAATTCCTCACATCACCCACGGGCTTGAAAAAGTATTGGTCCACCATGTCCTGAGGCCAGTTGTCTGGATCGCCGATGATCCAGTTAAGCTTGCCAGAATCATAGTCAATGTTGATGACCGCGTCCTGATGCCGACCAGAAAGGGTGAGGCTGTGGGTTTTTTTATCGTACCAGACCGCATTGTTGTGGAACCAGTCGTGGTCATCCTGGCTGCCGGAGCCGCCCACATCCTGGGGCAGGGACTTTTGATAATCCCAGGTTTTGAGGATGGCCCCGGTCTTGCGATCTACCAGCACACACATGTCTTCCACGGTACCCCGGGGTGGATCCTGGGTGAGGATGAGCAGGTTGCCGTCTTCCATTTCAAACTGATCGTGGTGATAACCGCCGGGCAGACGGAACTCCTTGTAGATTTTGCCGATCATGCCCATTTCGTAGATGCCGGTGGTGTGATAGGGCGGCATGAGCAGGCGATGGGTGCCCACCAGCAGGCGGCCGTTTTTCACTCGCTTGATGTCAAAGGCAAGATTGAGCGTGCAGTACCAGCGCGGATCACCCTTGTAGTCGTATCCGGCTACCAAGGCTGCTGTGGTGGGGCCAACAAACATGAGGTTGTCTTTGAAGTATTCGGCCGTGGTTTCGATCTTGGTTGGCAGTTTCACTGTTTCCGGCAGTGCTTCGGTTTTGATGCTGAGTACTTTTTTGGCGCCACTGCCAAGGCTCAGCTCAACCGTGTTGTCATAGCCGCCATAGAGCCCGTACACCGGAACCACATGCTCGCTTGTGGCCGGGAAATCAAAGCGCATGTCACCATCCGCCTGTTTGCCCTTCACGATAATGCTGAGCGTTTCCGGTTTGTCCGTCTTGAACATGATCAGGGCGGTGAGCGGCGCGATCAGGTAGGGGTTGAGCTGTACAAATGGTTTTTCAAGGGTGTACGCACCTTTTTTATATTCGGCGAAAAAGGCTTCTTCCGCCTGGTGCTGTTCGGTGATGATGTGGTCGAATTGTTTGAATTTAACGCTCATGTTGTCCTCCTTGTCAGACATTTTAAGCAGACGTTTTTGCGTTGTGGTTTTTAGAAAAAGAGTTGCGATACCGGGTAACCGAACACCAGGTACAAAGCTATGCTCATGACAATGATGATCAGGCCATAGCGGAAGATATCCTTTGGGTCTACCCATTCCTTGTTGCCGTAAAGAACCGCTGCATAGGGTGAGGCAGCCGGGGTGAGGATGGCGACATGCAGGGCAAAGGCCATAACCGTGGCGGTTGCCGCTGGGTTGACGTTATTCTGCAGGCTGAAGGCGGAAACTATGGGCATGAGCAAAACACCCATGACCGCGTTATTGGCAAACTGGGTAATGATGACCGAAGCAACAACAATTATAAGGATAAAGACAAAGGGGCTCTGGCCGCCCAAAACCGGGCTCAGGCTCTCGGTGAGGAATGGGCCGATGCCGGTGGCCGGGCTGGTGAGAGCATCGGAAATCACCATGGCCATGCAGACCAGAAAGTACACATCCCAAACAATGTAGCGGCCCGCAATGTCCTTGAAATTGATCACTGGCTGGCCGTCTTCAACCTTGATGAAACACAGGGCTGCCACAAAGGCGATGACCACGCCCCAGGGGCCCATTTTATTGAGCAGAGCGATAAAGCCGATGGATTTGGGCAAGATGCTGGGCAGGAGAATGAGGGTGAGATAGCCGAACAGCGAGGCAAAGAGAATCTTTTGGCGCAGATCCATGGGTGGCAGCTTATCCTGCTGAAAGCGCTCGATGCTGATGTCGGCTATTTTACTCATGTCTGGTCGGAAAACGAACTTTATCAGCAAGGTAAAGAGGATAATGCTTGCCACAGCCATGACCGCGCCAAAGCCCATGTATGGCAGGTAGTCCAGACCCTGCTTGGCAGCCTTTTCATACGCGCCCACCATCATCAGGGCACTGCCAGTGAAGGGTTTGGCCGCCTGGCCGGAAATGGCTGCAAACATAGTACCAATGACCATGACCGTGGTGTATGTGTCGCCTTTCTTGTAACCCACATCGCCCAGGACACCATAGAGGATGGCCCACATGAAGAGCAGGGCAGGCAGAATATTGGCCGAAAGCGCAGCCAACACATAGGTGGTGAAGAGGAAAACAAAGCTGAAGATGAGTGGTCGACCGTTGATCATCCTGCGGGTGAGAAACCAGCGACTGATATAGTTGGTGACCTTGTGGTGCTGGATTGCGCCAAAGAGTACCATGGCAAAGAAGACCAGTACCGGCACCACATCGCCAAAGGCGCTCAGGATCACCTTGCGCATGGGCGCATAATCGGAGAGCCCCAGGGCGATGATGCCCAACAGGCTGGGCCAGAGCACGCTGACAAAGCTCCACAGATAGATCATGCCGGCAAAAATACCCAGCACCTGCATGCCCACCGGCGTTACTGTGCCAAAGGGCGGCAGATGACCAAAACCGAAGATGAGCAGCAACCCAATGGTACTGTGCAGATAGTACAGGGTGTTGCCTTTTTTGACTGGAGGCGGCGGGGCAGGGGGTGCGGCTGTCATCTGAGGGTCTCCTTTTTCGATTTAGTGACAAATCCTTAACTCATGGCACATCGGATAATTTGAATTAACAGTTCGTTTATTTTGATATTTATACTTAATTGACTCTTTTTACGTAATAAAACAAAACATTAATATTTAAGTTCAATTAACTTTTAGTTAATTTACATGGGTGATATAAGGATAAAAAGAAAGCTCGGAGGAGGAGAAACCGCTCTGGGAGGATGAAAAAAGAACACCGGCCTTGGATGTCTGGCAGTGTCAAAGTTATTCTGCTTGCAGAGCAAATATCTGAAATCAGAACAGCACTGCGTGTAGCGACAGAGCCATAACCACGCAAGGCTTTAAGATGGCCCTAACAGGTGGTGTGTTTACAATGAGAATCGTCTACCCGTTTAATCCGTTTATTTTTATTGAAGAATGGGGCCAGGCCAAGTACGGTGCCCCGGTAAAACCGCATGAATACAAGGAATATGATATGGAAGTGAAAATCAGTAAGGATAGTGTCTTTCATGTAGCCGAGGAAGTTTCCTGGCGCGACATCAAGGGTGAGTTAATTGTCTTGCAACTGAGCTCGGGCGAATATTTTTCTTTTAATGAAATAGGTAGATTAGCCTGGATCTCCCTGGCCGAGCACAAGTCCATTGGCCAGGTGATCGAGGCGGTGCTTGCTGAATATGATGTTTCCCTTGCGCAGGCAGAAGCTGATGTGGTAGCTTTTGTGCAGGGTTTACTGGGAAATAAATTGCTCATCCAACAACCTGTTCAGGAGATACAACCATGAAGAAGAGCTATGTCGCACCGCAGTTTTTTAAGCATAATCCGCTGGAATCCGTCAGCTCAACCTATTATTATTACTACTACTATTGATTTTATTAGGCGCTCAGGCGCGCATCCGGCCAAAACTTATTCAACTGCCAGATCAAAGACGATATCAAGGAGTCGAAGAGAATGCGACGCAGGTGTATTACTGATACGTCCTGCGAGCATTTCCCGAAGCCGGCACAGATAGCGCTTTGATGTGAAATTTGGATTTTTCCAGAGCGGGCCTTGCCGACCCTGACCGCACAAGCTGTACAGGCCTTGAAGCACCTTGAAACAGGAGCCGGATATTCTGGCTCCTGTTTTTTTTAGCCCTCTTGCCGATACCCTCTCTATTCGTGATGGATTGTGTGCATATCTGTGGCGCGGCCCTGCATCTAGAAGGCGCTGAATCACCAGCGCGCGCGGCAGTGGAGGAAATGCTGGGCTGCCTGCCGCAGTGCGATGCGCATGCCATTGATGCGCCAGCGTTATTCTTGTCTGTGCAGCAGCGTACGCAGGATGCGGCCTTGGAGGCGCTCCTGCCAGCCTGGCTGCTTGACCATGTGCAAAACCTGCCCGCAAGCAGGGAAGTGGTGCTGGTCTATAACCAAGATGGTGCCTGTGCCGCCTTGGCAGCTAACAGTCAGGCCTTGTACTGCGCCTGGTTGAGTGCAGATGCGCGCCACATTCAGTATCTTGCCCAAAAGAAGGTCGATGGCCTCACCCCACTTTCCGTCTCCTCGGTGCTGGTGCCCATCCTGCGTGAATTTTTTGCCACACATGGCAAGGCACTTGTGCATGCGGCCGGGTTACAGACGCCATGTGACCATGGCATCCTGCTTTTGGCTGAAAGCGGTGGTGGCAAAACCACCACTGCGCTTTCCCTGGTGCGCGCCGGGGCGCGGCTTTTGGCCGATGATCTGGTGGCGCTTGCGCAGGAGCAAGGCAAGGTGTGCATGCACGGCATCCCCGAGTCCTTAAATCTTACCGCGCAAACCATGGCCTTTTTCCCAGAACTGAACACAGCCTGCTGCAACCTGCCCAGGCAAAGCGTTCTACCCAATGGCAAGCGCATACTCAGGGCAGATGCAGTCTATGCCCAGGCCTATCAGTTTGCATCCTGTCGCCTGCATGCCCTGTGTTTGATTGAGCTCGGCGGCAGCAAGCCCAGCCTGCGGGCCATAGGCGTGTCGCAAGCCTTTGGGCGCCTACTCCATGCTCACACCTTTGCCCGCGGGCAGCGGCCTTCTGTCTTGGCCATGACTGCCCTGAACACTGCCCTGGACATGGTTCCAGCCTTTATTTTGCAGACCGGACCAGACCCCGCAGCGCTTGGCCCCTGGCTCATGGAGGCAGTGCGGGACTATTGCAGCCCCCTGCAAAACGCGTGATTGTCCATTATTAGATGCATGTTAGATGCGTGATTAGGTGCGTGTATTCGCCATGAGTCAGCCGGCCCCAACAAAACAGCATGAGATGCGTCATGATATGGAAACCATGGCAGCCCTGGTCGCCATGGAGCGGCTCATGGCCAAGCGCAGTGCGGCTGTGCCGCGCCTGCTGGAGTTTGTGTCCGAAGGCCATGCTGTGCTTGCCGGTGCCGCCATGCGCGCGCTTTTTGCCCAGGTGCCTTTGGCAGCCCTGCCCAAACGCTGGCAGGCCTCTGTCTGCGAAAATTTAGCGCCAGCCTCAGCAAGCGTGCATGCCTTGCCCGCCTGGATTAGTGAAAATCCCTTCAACCTGGATGAACTCGCTGCCTTTTGCCGCCTGTGCGTAAAATGCATGCAAGGCCTGCCCAGTGCAGCCGCACGCACCAAATTTTTACATCGTCTTGCAGCCTTACCCGGAGCTGTAGACGAGCTTGCCGCGTATTTTCTAGCCCAGGGCTTAACTGGCGAGACGCAAGAACTGCATCGCCATGTGGCAGAGCTGGCCAGGCAGCAGTACCCGCAGCAGGTCTCCTTTTCTCCTGCTATGCACTGCCAGTTGCACTGCCCCTACTGTATTGCCGGGACAGATAAGACAACAGCTCCAGAAAAAGAGGCGGAAAGGGGCCAGGTCGCAGCCCTGTTGGCCTGGATGCAGAAACACCAGCTCAGCCGCCTGGGCCTTACCGGCGGAGAGCCATCTCTTTACAGTCGTTTTCCCGAATTGATTGCCCAGGTGCAAGCCGCAGGAATGGAATACTATATGGCCAGCAATGGCCTGATAGCGGCGGCCACGCTTGCCGCCATCCTGGCCAATCCACCCCTGTGCCTGACCCTGCACCTGACGCCTGAGGTGCTCTATTCAGACACCCTCAAGCACTTTATCAGCACGGCGCAGCAACTGCGCGGGGCTGGCATCTATGCTATCCTGCGCTGCAACTTTGCCAGCCCAGACGATGATGCCCTGGCCTTTTTGGAGGTGGCGCAAACCTGCCTGATCAGCGAGATGCGCATTGCCATTCCCATGCCCAACAGTCAGCGGGGCAACAGCTTTGTCGATGTGGACAAGCTGGCTGCCTTTGCCCCGCTTCTG
>CAZEIT010000052.1:0-9031 GCA_964512515.1 uncultured Desulfobulbus sp. | reverse complement strand
CAGTGTGCCTAACGGGCTGGATCAGTGCCAAGTGCTTTACATCAGTCGATCAGAAAGCAAATCGTTGCAAGATATTCTTAATTTCACGAAAGAAAAACCTATCATCACGGTCAGTGACATCAATGGATTTGCTGCAGCAAGCGGTATGTTTGAGTTTGTCAATACCGAAGGTAAGCTTTCTTTTATCATCAATAACAGTGCAGCACAGGTCAGTGGCATTCACGTAAGTTCTTCGCTGCTGAGCCTCGCTTATAAAGTACAGTGAGAGAACCATGAAAAACTGGTTTCTCAATTTATCCATTCGCTACAAACTCTACGCCGTTGTTGTATTTGCCTGTCTCATTGCCCTGCTTTTTGCACTGCTCTTTTCTTTTCTCAACCAGCGCCATCTTTCCAAGCTGCAACTAACGGGTGAAGTGCGTACTCTGGCGCAGGTTATTGCAGAAAATAGCCAGGCTGGCATCAGTTTTGGGGATAGCGCTGCTTTAAATACCATTCTGGATTCCTTGGCAGCCAAGTCTGAAGTCATCAGTGGCCGCATCAGTGATCTGAATGGCACAGTTCTGGGAGTGTATACCACAGGCCGCTCGTATTCAGCCGAATATCTGGATGCCATTCCAGCGGAAGCACTTGCGCCTGATGCCTATCGCTTCAACAAAAATTCCATGGAAATGACACTTCCGGTCCAGTTAGAAAACGAGCGGATCGGCAGCGTCTACCAGCTGGTGAGCCTTACCGAGATGCAGGCTCAACTGCTGCAACTGGCTGGAACCATGACGGCCCTGCTGGTGGTGGGGCTGGTGTTGACAATGCTGCTTTCCAACCGTCTTCTAGCCCTGGTTTTTGAACCGATCTCCAATCTGTCCATGGTGATGCAGAAGGTCTCCCAGGAGAAGCGTTACGATCTGCGCGTGCACCAAATCCAAGGTGATGAACTTGGCCTGCTTTCCAGGGTCTTCAATGAGATGATCACCCAAATTCAGTGGAGGGACAGGGATCTGGAAGAGCAGGTGCAGCATCGTACCCAGGACTTGCTTTTGGCAAAAGAAGCGGCTGAGGCAGCCAACCGGGCAAAAAGCGCTTTTCTGGCCAATGTGAGCCATGAAATCCGCACTCCCATGAACGCAATCATTGGCATGGCCCGTCTGGCGCTTGATACAGAACCGAACGGAAAGCTGCTGCATTTCTTGCGTTCCGTGCAGACCTCTGCCGACAGCTTGCTGGGTATTTTGCAGGATGTTCTGGATTTTTCAAAGATTGAAGCAGGGCAGCTGATTCTCTATAAACAACCCTTTCACATGTTCCGCCTTCTGGAAAACATTATTTCAACGATGAATATTGCAGCAGTTGAAAAGGGGGTGGGCCTACAGTATACTGCTGCTGAGGGGGTAATGCAGACCTATAAAGGTGATGATCTCCGTTTGCGACAAGTTTTAATCAATCTTGTTGGTAATGCTATTAAATTCACTGAAAAGGGACAGGTCAAAATTACTGTAGCTCCGATCGAACTGGCCATAGGTGAAGGATGTTTTCTGCAATTTTCCGTGCAGGACAGTGGCATCGGTATAGCTCCAGAGCATCAAGAGCGTATCTTCAATACCTTTGAGCAGGCGGATAGCTCGTATGTGCGTAAGCATGGAGGCACTGGCCTTGGACTTGCCATTAGTAAGCAACTCGTTGAACTTATGGGCGGGTCAATTTGGGTTGACAGCAGGCCCGGCAAGGGCAGTACCTTTCATTTCACCATTGAGCTTGAAAGGGCTACCGTCAGGGAGTTAAGGCAACGGCTTGGCCCGGCACACACGCGCAAAGAAATGATTTCCGGCTTGAATATTCTGGTGGTTGATGATAACGAAGCCAACCGCGATCTGGTCTATTTGATGCTGGAAAAAGAGCACCAGGTGAGCACAGCGGAAGATGGTCTGCAGGCTTTGCGGCTTCTGGCCGGCACCAAGCGTTTTGATTGCGTCTTGCTGGATGTACAGATGCCTTTAATGGATGGGCTCACTGTTACCCGGGTAATCCGGGCACTGGAACAAGACGAACCTTCACCGCACCCCATTGATGCAGATTTGGCCAAGCGGCTGAGTTTACGTTTAGTCGGAGGAAGGTTGCCAATCATCGCCATGACCGCCCATGCCTTGAGTGATGACAAAAACATGTGTCTGGAAGCAGGCATGGATGATTATGTCACCAAACCGTTCCAGCCCGAGCAACTGTACATGGCCTTAGTCGGCCAGCCGCGCAGTGGTCTGCAGCGAACCGGTTCATCAGGGAGTTCTGATATCATTGCGCCCGGAGCCAAGAGCGTGATTCCTGCTCCTGCCTCTCAGGAAGAGGTGCAATACTTTCTGCAATACTCCAGTTTTTTGAATGCGGAGCAGGCAGAACGGGCCTTGGTGTTGTTGCGCCAGAATCTGGTGCAGTTGCTGGAAAGGTGTAGTCAGGCCCTGCTTCAACACGATTTCAAACAGCTTGGCGAGACGGGCCACACCATTAAAGGGACTTTGCTGCAGGCCGGATTGGAGCGCTGGGCCCGGGTGGCGCAGCAGATGGTGGATCAGACGGCGGAGATTTTGCCATCAAACGAGAGAGAGATCATTCTTGCCGATCTGTTGCAGCGGTTACAGCAGGGGCTTGGGCTATTTTTGGCTGCAGCTCCGGCAAAAGGAACTGAAACGGCAGCTGTTGCAGACGTCGAAAAGGAGCAAAAGACTACAGCTCAGAACAAGGCAGAGTCAGGTGGAGCAAGGGCAACTCTGGTGGCGCAGTCAAAACGCATACTTGTTCTGGATGATGATCCTTTTATTTGCAATATGGCCAGTTCCATCCTGGAGCACCTCGGTTACCAGCCTGCATCGGCTTCCAGCGGTGAAGAAGCACTCCAAGCGTATCGGGAAGCGCTTGCAAAGAACCAGCCCTTTGCCCTAGTCATTGTGGATGCGAATATGCCCGCCGGTATGCAGGGCGCAGAAGCCGCGCGCGAACTGCAACGATTAGATAGCCAAGTGCGTTTGCTGGCCTGCAGCGGTGACCTGAACGATCCGCTCATGACCGACTACGTTCAATATGGTTTCCAGGGAGTTTTGACAAAACCCTATACGGTCAGTTCTATGGCCGAGGCCGTGGCTAAGATGTTGCAAGCGGAAGGCTGATTTCGTGCCTCCGACGAACGGCTAACGTCGATATGCCTCAGCCCGGCGGCCAGCCGAGGTGCCTGCCGCCAATAATGTGCATGTGCAGATGGAAAACGGTTTGGCCTGCTCCCGCACCATTGTTGCAAACCAGGCGATAATTGGGTTGTCCTTCCTTGTTGGCGATTTCGTTTGCAACCCGCATCAGCTTGCCGATTAGGCGTTGGTCTCCTTCCTCCACCGCTTCCGGGCCAACCATGTGTTTTTTTGGAATGATGAGCACATGCATTGGCGCCTGGGGAGCTATATCTCTGAAAGCCAGCACCTCTTCATCCTCATAGAGCTTGTCGCAGGGGATCTCACCCCTGATGATTTTACAAAACAGACAGTTTTCGCTCATGACCTCCTCCTTGGGCGATGATTGGGTCAACGGGATGCAGGTTTAACCTGTGGTTGCAGGTAAAAGACCAAGGCATTGTCCTGGCCAATAATGTTGTTGGGCCGCATGGCAAAGGAAATGGTTCGTGTTCCTATTTCCACGTCAAGGCGCTTGAGTGCATCAAGATCCAGCGGATACTCCCGGCCCGCGAGCCCATCCAGGAGATTTGCCAGACCGGCATCCTGGCCGCCGCCCTGTTCCTTGAAGCGGGGGGAAACGTAGAGCTGGCCTGATTGTCTGTCAAACCTGGTGAGGAGATCACAGGAAACCGGCAGCCGCAGTTCGCCCAGTTGCACCCGTATGGGCTTATTGGCAACCATGGCATTCACGGTCATATTGCGGCCTCCTAAAACGCCATGCAGGGAAATTACATTGTTGCGGATACTGAGATGATCCAGGGATTCGAGAATGAGTTGCCCTTGTACGGTAGAACCCTGGGTTGGAATGGTAAGCGGCAGAATTTTTTTGACGGCCGCATGCACGGTCTCTGCGGGCAGGGTTAGAACAACGTCGCGGTTGGCAGCTTGGGCACCGGAAAGAAAAACAAAGAAAAGAAAAATATAGGCACAGAAGGATATCTTTTTCATGGGAAACAGGTAGGTTGAAGGATGAATAAAGCCGGAATGTACCTGCTATCCTTTACCCGAGGCAACAGAAAAGTGAGGCTTTGGTCTGCCGCAGACTGGGCCTGCTTGTCTTGCAGTACCGTTTATCTGACTGCTATTTTTTACCTATGGAACTGATTGTCCGTTCAGAATGCTGTCTTTCAGATGCGCCGCCGCAACTCGTTAAAGCCTTGCAGCGCGAGTTGAGCATGGATAACCCCCGCTATGAGGATGCTAAGCGCTATGGACGCTGGATTGGTAAGAAACTGCAGCCAAGGCTGCAGTTTTACCGAGTCGAACAGGGGCGCTTGTATTTTCCCCGCGGTTTTGCCAATGAGGCAGTGCGTCTGTGCAGGCAGATCACAGGGACGAGCCCTGTCATTGTTGATCAGCGCCGCCTGCTGCCGCCACTTGATCTGCATTTTTCCGGTACCCTGAGGGATTATCAAGTGCGTGCGGTGGAGGCCACCGCGGCACGTTCCTTTGGTGTGCTGGAGGCTGGAACCGGTTCCGGCAAAACGGTGATGGCACTTGCGCTCATGGCCCGGCGCGCCCAGCCAGCTCTGGTGCTGGTGCACACCAAGGAGTTGCTCAATCAGTGGCTGGAGCGTATCCGCCAATTTCTTCATATCGAGGCAGGGCAGGTGGGTGGTGGCCGTTTGGATATCCGGCCAGTAACCGTGGCCATAGTTAACACAGCCCGCAAACACCTGGATCGCCTGGTGCCCGGTTGCGGGCATCTGCTGGTGGATGAATGTCACCGGGTTCCAGCCACCCTGTTTACCGAAACAGTGGCTGCCTTTGACTGTCACTATATGCTTGGATTGTCAGCCACTGCCTTCCGCCGTGATGATGGTATGACCCGCTTAATTTATATCTATATGGGTGAGCGGGCGCACCGGGTGGACAACACCATGCTTGCGGCCAGCGGCGCGGTACTGCAACCGGAACTCATCCAGAAACCAACCGCATTCAGATATGGATTTCAAGGAGATTACGCCAAACTGCTCAAGGCGCTCACCGAAGACCCGGGTCGTAATGCCCTGATTCTGGAAGATACCCTCAGGCTCGCCCGACAGCGTGATCAAGGTACGGTTTTGCTGGTTTCGGACCGGCGCGCCCATTGTGAGTTTTTTGCTGAAGGCCTTGCTGCCCAAGGGGTGGCTGTGGCGCTGTTGACCGGGCAGACGGCCAAGGAGGAGCGGGAGCAGATCGTTGCGGATGTGCAGGGCGGCAAACTGCAGGTTTTGGTGGCCACGGTGCAGCTTATTGGCGAAGGTTTTGACTGCCCCGGCTTAAGTACCCTGGTGCTGGCTACACCCATCAAGTTTGAAGGACGGCTCCTTCAGGTCGCAGGCCGGATCGTACGTCCGGCAGCCGGGAAAAAGGCAGTCATCGTGGATTATGTCGATACAGCAGTACCCCTTTTGCGCCGTTCGGCCGCAGCCCGACGAGTGCTCTTTGCAGGCTGGTAGCCAGTTGAATTCGTACCGTAAATGCTGCGTGCTTGTTCTTTGTTCTCCTCCCTGATCCTCTGCCAAAATTCCTGATAACAGGGACTGAGACGGCTCCGGCTTGAGCAGCACGTGTTCAGTAGTGCTCGATAAGGTTCAGCAGGCAGCTGTGCTGCGCGCTCCTGTTGAAGCCCTGCTTGATTTTTCTCCAGTTATTTGTTTATATAAACAGTTTTTGCGGCTCTTCCCGATGCAGCAGCACCGCCATCCGCACAATTTCCCCACCCGCCCATTTATGCGCTGGATGCGCAACCTTTTATGAATCAAGATACTATCCGTAATGTCGCCATCATCGCCCACGTGGACCATGGCAAAACAACCCTGGTTGATCAACTTTTCCGTCACAGTGGCATGTTCCGCTCCAATCAGCAGGTGGCGGAGCGTATGATGGATTCCATGGAACTCGAACGCGAGCGCGGTATCACTATTGCCGCCAAAAACGGCTCGTACCGCTATGGCCAATACCAGATCAACATTATCGACACCCCTGGTCATGCGGATTTCGGCGGCCAGGTAGAGCGGGTCTTGCGCATGGCAGATGGCGCAGTGCTCTTGGTGGATGCCCAGGAAGGGCCCATGCCGCAGACTTTTTTTGTAGTCAAGAAGGCCCTGGCCGAAGGGTTGCCTATTTTGCTGGTGGTCAATAAAATAGACAAACCGGCGGCACGGCCCGAATGGGTGGTGGATCAGGTTTTTGACCTCTTGGCACGCCTTGGTGCGCCAGATGAAACTCTTGACTTTCCGATAGTCTATGCCTCGGCCAAGTCGGGCTATGCCCTGACCGAGGCAGATGCCTCGCCTGAAGGGATTGGCATGGATGCCATCTCTGAGATGATTGTGCGCCATGTGCCGCCACCGCCGGGCGATCCCAATGCGCCCTTGCAACTGCAGATCAACACCATTGATTACTCCCCATATCTGGGCAGGTTGGGCACCGGCAAGGTGACCAACGGTCATTTTGATCTGCGCACCCCGCTTGCCGTAGTGCGACGTGATGGCAGCATTTCTCCTGCGCGCATCAACAAGATTTTTGTCTTTGACGGCGATCAGAAGGTGCCAGCGGATACCGCCTCCTGCGGCGATATCGTCTCCATTGCCGGTATGGAAGACGTCACCGTGGGCGATACCTTCACCGACCCGAACAATCCCCAGTCCCTGCCGGTAATCGAGATTGACCCGCCCACCATTGCCATGCAGTTTATTCCCAATGACTCGCCCTTTGCCGGTCAGGATGGCAAGTTTGTCACCTCCAGGCACCTGGAAGAGCGCTTGAGCCGGGAGATACTGGCCGATGTAGCTCTGCAGGTGGAACCGCTGAGAGAAGGCGTGGGTTTTCAGGTGGCTGGTCGGGGTGAGCTGCACCTCTCTATCCTGATTGAAAAGATGCGGCGAGAAGGCTATGAATTCCAGGTCACCCGGCCCCAGGTGCTGATGCGGGAAGAAAAGGGCCGGCTTTTGGAGCCCTACGAAGAACTTTCCGTGGACGTGGATGAGCAGTATCAGGGTGTGGTCATTGAAAAGCTGGGTAAACTCAAAGGCGTGCTCACCGATATGCAGACTGGAGCAGAACTGACCCGTATGAAATTCAAGATCCCAACGCGCGGGCTTTTGGGATATCGTGCCGTTTTCATGACCGATACCCGCGGCATGGGGGTGATGAATTATGTTTTTGCCGAATGGGGCCCGTATGCCGGAGAGATTCAGAACCGCAGCAATGGGGTGATGATCGTCAAGGAAACCGCCACCACCGTGGCCTACGCGCTTTTTAACCTGCAGGAGCGCGGACGGCTTTTTCTCGGGCCAGGAGTCAATACCTATCCGGGCCAAATCATTGGTGAACATTGCCGCCCAGCGGACTTAGTGGTCAACCCGGCTAAAGGGAAAAAACTTACTAATATGCGCGCCTCGGGCTCGGATGAGGCTGTCATCCTGACCCCGCCCCTTGACATGAGCCTTGAGGAATGCATAGCCTATATCAATGACGACGAACTGGTCGAGATTACACCCAAGGCTATCCGTTTGCGCAAAAAGAAGGATGCGAAAATAAGGGCTTAGTGCAAAAAAATCTGTTGCTGGAGGGCCAAATATGTCTGAATTGATATTTATCATCGTGGCTCTGTTGGCAGCGGGGTTTACGTTTGCCTTGGTCTACCAGAAGACCGGGGGAAACTGCATCCCCTGAGTCTTGATGTACAGCACCGCAGGTGCGGGGCTTGCCACGTATTTTTTGTTAAAAGCGCTGTTTTAAGTCTGGAAAGAAAATTGAGCAGCCATGCGCTTGCATTGTTTGTTGATCAAAGTTCTGGTTTGATACAGGGACAGGCGCCTTTCTCCTTTACTTGCCCACCGCGCTTTTGTATTTTTATCTGAATACTTTCAAAAGGTTGTAACTTGGTCCGAAAGTTTTTATGAGACACTATGCCAATGTCACCTCTGCCCTCATCTCACATGCCATCGCATAATGCTGGGGTTGTTATCCGGGAGCGGATCAAGGAAAAGCGGCTTTTTGAGGCCCAATTTCTTTTTGGTCTGTTGGATGAGGATGACATGCCTGCGCAGGAACGACTGAACCTGGAACGAGAGTTGGACGGTCTTTTGGCGGTTGTACGTGATTTACAACTCCAGGCCAATAAGTATCTTGCTGAGGGACAACATGTCCTTGCCAGGAAGATGCACCGGGAAATGGAGCGGATTGCCATAGATGTGCCTGGCCTGGAATTTGGCAAGCGCCATATTGAAGAGCAGGATGTCGTCTATATAGAACCGGTAAAGCCTCACGCTGATGCCGGTGCAGCCCAGGTTGAGAGTTTTGATGGTGAAATTGAAGACCCTAAGCCAGAAGGCCTGTGGTGGCAGAGCCTTGTTGCGTCGGTGCGACACTGGCTGGCCGCAACAAAGAGACGATATGCGTTCGTTCCCAAGGGAAAGCTTCTTTTGGCCGCTTCTTTACTGATCCTGCTTATCATCAGTATTCTCTTTTTGAATCTGATGCGGCGGGAATACTCTGATGCCTCTTTAAAGGCCAAGGCTGAAGAGGGTGTAGCCATCAAGCCTCTTTCCGTGCGTCAAGGCGAATCTAGTACAGTGCATGTTGATGAACCGGCACAGACCAAACTGGAACCAGCAACGGTCGAAGATTCGGCTGTCAATATCAAGATAGGCACATTGTCGGTTGAACCTGGTTCAGCCCAGTAAATCCAGGAATAGACAGACCTTTGCTCCTGCATCAGTCGCCATTTTGCTTGACAACGTAATAGAATCCTTCTATTCTTGTTGCTTCATCAGCTGGGGGATGGTCTAACGGCAAGACAGCGGACTCTGACTCCGCTTATCGGGGTT
>CAZEIT010000051.1:309-9138 GCA_964512515.1 uncultured Desulfobulbus sp. | reverse complement strand
TGGCTTTATATTTTTAGCAATTGTATCCCGGTATTTCATACGATTGAAGGTTACTCAGAGACGGCTATTTCAGAAGAAACTGCCAGGCAGCCTGAGCCTCATCGCCTGCCACAGACAGAAAAAAACGACTGCTCTCGGCTTGGCCAATTGTAGCCATTGCCGGGAGGCCAACCTGTTCTACGAACAACTTTTGCTTGTCTTTTAAAATCGCAACGCCTTTTTCGTTTTTGGCCGAGGCAAGATAACGGAGCAGCAAAGTGCTGCCATCCGCGATCTGCTTATTCCGCAAAAACTGGTACAAAGAAGAGCGGGCCGGCGGCTCCCTTCTGGTGCGCTCTTCCAGACTCGCAAATCCTTCTCCTTCTTGCCTGAGTTGCATTTCCACCTGCTGCACCATGTGCAGATTATCTGCCAAAACCAGATGGCTACCGATCAGGGCAAAGGCAGGCTGAATCATACCGCCAGCCATGCCGATGACCGTAGCCTCTGCGCCATGCTTCAGTTCAACTTTACGTAGGGGGAAAGCACTGAACAGACTGGCGAGACTTCGCTCTACCACTGCTCTGTCCAGAAACTTAAAATAGAGAGAGAATAGTGGCTTAAGCTGATCTTTCTGATTTTTTTCTCCCCGGATGATCAAACCGAGTTCACTGGCGAAGTAGCGATGAAAATCATTCTTGCCAAGGGAGGCCTGACCAAAAAAACTGCTCCCTGCAGCAAGTAGTGGTGCACCCAGGTCAGTGGACTTAATCGCAACGGTCAATTTGTCGAGCATGGCCGGCGTAAACCAGTTGCTCCAAAAATGCAGCAAGGTGGCCGCATCCTGGGAGGCGGCAACAGGTGGTTGTGCTGGGGCTGCAAGTTGGTGTTTGGCCATCCAGGCGTTCAACTCCTGTGGATCAAAACGCAGGGTCGTGTTCAGGCTGCTAACCTTACCGTTGACGCCATGGCTCACAATCGCCTGTTGGGGCAGGAGGCCCTGCCACAAGGACAAGAACGTGCTTTCCCACAACGGTTCAGACTGCATGGCATGGATATCGGCATAGAAGAAAAAATCACCTTCTTCACGGGGAGGGATGCGGTGGTGCAAGAGCCAGCTCTTCTTGCCGTGGGCGGCTTGGGCACCGCCGATCATATGGGCCGTAGCCTGGTCGAGACAGCGCCGCAGCGGTTCAAGGGAAAAGGTATAAAGTGTAAAACCATGCACATCACAGACGTAGAGGCTGCGCCCCGACTGCAGCCTAGTCTGCATGATGGTTGCACCTTGATAAGTTTGTTCTTCAAACTGGCTGTCTGTCTCGGTAAGGGCCAGGATGCTTTGCTTGAGCTCTTCTGTATTGCCAGGCAGGATAAAAATAAGATTAGCGCAAATGGAATCCAACAGGTCAAGCCCTGGGATGCGGTTGGGCAGAAGTGCCAGCATACCCCGCTGCTGGAGGAGTTCTTCTATGAGCGGCAAGGAATTCAGTGCCTCTGCCAGTACCGATGCCTGCTCAAAACGGCTGACAACCGCGTTGTCCAAACCAAGCTGCAGCATAGTCCGGGTAAAGTCCTTGTGCTGCATCTGTACGGCCATGGGGCTCTGCTTCACCCCTTGGGCAAAATGAGCAAAATTATTCCAATGGATGAACAGCAGAGTGTCGGCTGGCAGGAGTTCATCCGGATCAGGGCTGTCATCCAGGTCCCGGCCCAGCCAGTATGCGGGCAAAGCTGCAAGGATCAGGAGGAGGGCGAGTACAAGCCTCTTATGTGATGCCATATAACCTCACCGAGCAGGTTCAGTTCTTTTGGTTGCAAGTAAACGGTTGAGCAAGTTCAGCAGGGCTGCACCATCAATGGGTTTGCTGATATAGGCATCCATGCCTGCTTCAAGACATCTTCTCTCATCCCCTGGCCCGGCGTGCGCGGTCATGGCCAGTATCGGCACATCCTGGCCATTTTTGCCGGTTTTTCGGATGGCCTGCAGCACCTGATAGCCATCCATCTCCGGCATCTGTATGTCCAGAAGAATGCAGGAGAAACGACCTTTATGCCAGGCTTGGAGCGCTTCCTTGCCGCTGGCCGCCAGGGTCACCTGGTAGCCCGCTTTGCTGAGAAGGGCCTGAATCAACACCTGGTTGATCTGTTCATCTTCTGCTACCAGCACAGAAAGATCATTGCTTGCTGCGGGCAGCGCGGTCAGCGCTTGCGGCTGCGTATTCGCCCGGCTGTCTGGGGCTGGCTGCAAGGGCAGCACAAAGGTGAAGCAACTGCCAAGGCCTAGGGTGCTGTCCACGGAAATGGAGCCACCCATCTGCTCAATCAGGGCCTTGGTAATGGCCAGCCCTAGCCCGCTTCCGCCTGCACGGCGAGAAAGAGAGGCATCGGCCTGGGTAAAGGAATCAAAAATCATTGCCTGCTGACCCATTGGGATGCCGATGCCAGTATCGGCAACCGTGCAGCGCAGCTCTTGTCTGGCCGAATTGCCAGAGAGCGTCAGGGCAAGGCGCAGCTCACCCTGACGGGTAAATTTAAGGCTGTTATCGATCAGATTGGTCAGCACCTGCATGAATTTACCTGCATCGCCAAAGAGGCGATCTGGAATCTCTTCCTGCACGATGCAGTGTAACACCAGGCCCTGTTCCTTTGCCCGCATCGCCATGGGTCTCAGGACATCGGCCAAGACAGTGCGCAGAGAATAAACCTCCTCGTTGAGTTCCATGCGCCCGGCTTCCAGCCTGGAAAAATCAAGGATGCCATTTAAAAGTGTCATCAATCGACGGGCGGAACGCTGGATAAAGGCCAGGTATTCGCGCTGCTCCTGGGGCGAGGCAGTTTCGGTATCAAGGAGCAACTGAGAAATACCAAGAATTCCATTCATGGGCGTGCGGATTTCATGGCTGATGTTGGCCAGAAAGGTGTTTTTGGCCATATTGGCCGCTTCAGCTGCCTCTTTGGCCAATTCCAGCTCTTTTTCCGTCTCTTTGCGAGCGCTGATATCCTCAATAACCCATACCGATCCCTCGGCCGGATGCTCCGGGTCAATGGCCTTGCCGCTCAAACTGCAGGCAATGATCGCGCCATCTTTCCGCTGTAGGTTGTATTCAACCTGATGGATACTGCTCTCCATCATCAGGCGCAGATAACGTCTGGTAAAATGGCGCATGGCAGAGCGACTGGTAAACAGAGAGGGAGGTACTGGCGCAAGCATCTCTTCGCGGCTGTATCCGAACATCTCACACATGCAATCGTTCACGTTGACAATTTTTCTGGCGCGGATCAGGACAATGCCCACCAGGCTGGCTCGGAATATGGTCTCGATTTCTCGGGCTGCGGCGAACCTGGCCAATTCGGCGGCACGCCCGGCCTGCTCCTGCCTGGAGAGCTCTTTTGCCATTTTCTGCTCGCGGTAATCATGCCAGGCAATAATGGTCAGCAAGAGCCCCAGAGCCAAACCCAGGGAACAACTGAGCAGCACCGCCATCCACGGATAGCGCACCGCCTCAAGCGTCACCACCCGCCATCCGGCCATGTCCAGGTCGTTCCAGTCCAGGATGTTTTGGGCTGATCCATGGTTGAACACAGAGCGCATGAAAGCGGAGGGCAGCGACATGACTGGCGCTTCATCAGCGCGTACCTGGCCAGCAATCGCCTGGCGATATGCCCGTTGCTGCGGCCAGGCATCGGGCTCTTCCCACTGGTCTACACTGGCGGCAAAAACACGGCCCTCAGGTGAAATCACCAGGCTCTGCACCCCATCGCGCGCTGACAGCAGCATGCGCCGCAAGGTATCGTAGGAAAACTTTACCACCACCGCGCCCTGCACTTTGGCCTGCATGTTAACGTGTACTGGAGCGCTGAAATACAGCCCCTTGACCCCGCTGGCATCGCCAATGCCGGGATATTGGCCGGTGCTTCCTGCCAGAGCGGTGATGAAATAAGGCTCGCTCTCGTAGCGTGCACCACTGTGCTGCCAGCCGTCCGGGCCATTTGAGCTGGCGATCACTCTGCCGCTTGTATCCAGCACATAGACCAGGTCTGCATAGAGTACCTTGCGGGTATTGTTCAAGCCACGGTTAAGGATTTCAAGTTCGTGCTGATCGAGCCGGCCCATACTCACCGCCCGCACCATGTCCTGCTCGGTTATCTTGACTGCGGCATTGCGGTAGAAGGAAAGGATATGGGTATTGATATCCTCAGCCAAACCAGCAGTAATTGGTTCCAAATAGCGATGGTGAATGCGCAAATTGACCTGTTCGCAAACCAAAATTGCAACAAAAACCAGGGTCAGAGAAAAGGGGATGAAGGTTCCCAGACGCAAAAAAAACTGGCGGATTTCCGGGCTCAGGTCGCTGAAACGGGCAGACAATCCGTTTATCGGGCCCGATATAGACGGCTTCCCCTTATTGCCAACAAGACGCCGAAGCATGAGCCACCTAGCTTTCATACTGCATACGGCGGTACTGCACAGCCTCGGCTACATGCTGCACATGCAGGGCTGGCGCTCCTTCCAAATCGGCAATGGTACGGGCTATTTTCACAATCCGGTGGTATGCCCGGGCAGAAAGGCCAAGCCGGTTGATGGCCTGGCCAAGGAGCTTGCTGCAGGCCGCATCCAGGGGGCAGTAGCGCCTCACCTCGCGGGTTCCCATCTGGGCATTGCAGTAGAGATTTCTTTGCTCCTTGAAACGCTCAGTCTGAAGCAAACGCGCAGCCTGAACTCTGGTGCGAATCGCAGCGGATGGTTCTCCCGCAGGCCGGTCCAGCAATTCCTTAACCGGCACGGGTGGCGCTTCCACATGGATGTCAATGCGGTCCAGAAGCGGGCCGGAGAGCCTGCTGCGGTAACGCTGGACCTGCATGGGTGTGCAGGTGCAGGCGCGGATGGCATCACCAAGGTAACCGCAAGGGCACGGATTCATGGCGGCAACCAGCATGAAGCGGGCCGGAAAACGCAGGGAAGAAGCAGCGCGAGCAATGGTCACTGCCCCGTCTTCAAGCGGCTGGCGCAGCACCTCCAGCACCTGTTTCTTGAATTCGGCGAGTTCATCCAAAAAAAGCACCCCATTATGGGCAAGCGAGACCTCGCCCGGCCGGGGGATATGGCCGCCGCCGATGAGCCCGGCATCGGAAACCGTGTGGTGGGGCGAGCGAAAAGGCCGCTTGATAATCAGTGGCGCCTCAGCGGAGAGAAGACCGGCGCAGGAATAGACCCTGCTGGTTTCGTAAGCTTCTTCCAGGCTAAGCGCGGGCAGGATGGAAGGCAGACGCCGGGCCATCATGGTCTTACCGGCTCCTGGAACTCCGCTCAGCAAAAGATTATGCCCACCCGCTGCAGCGATCTCAAAGGCGCGCTTGACCGCCTCCTGGCCATGCACTTCGGCGAAATCCGGCTCCTGCTCCTGGCTGGCAGTAAAAACCGCGTTCACATCCGTATACTGCTGGGGGATTTCCTCCCGGCCAGCAAGGAAATCCAGCGCCTGTTCAAGCCGCCCTACCCCATGCACGGAAAGGCCCGTTACCAGGGCTGCCTCGCTGGCATTACTACCTGGCACCAGCACCCGGCGACAACCATGATCCCGCGCAGCCAGTACCATGGACAACACCCCGGGCAGCGGTTTGACTGCGCCATCAAGGGAGAGTTCGCCGCAAACCATGGTGCCTGCTAGGCTCTCTTCTGCCAGCAAACCTGCAGCGGCCAGAATGCCCAGGGCAATGGGCAGATCATAGCCTGTGCCCTCTTTTCGCACTGCCGCAGGGGCGAGATTAACGGTAATGCGGCGCAAGGGGAACTCATAGCCAGAATTCCTGATCGCGGCCCGCACCCTGTCCTTGGCCTCGCGCACCGCGCCCTCAGCCAGACCCACCGTAGCAAAGGAAGGCAAGCCCTGGGCCAGGTCCACCTCCACCTGCACCATCTGGGCCTCAACTCCGGCCAGGGTCGCGCTCAATACTGTGGCCAGCATCGCTCCTCCTGGTACAGGGTCTGCATGGACGGGCTGTAATTGCCTCCAGGTTGATCGTAGAGGTAAAACGGCGGCATGACCTCGCAGCTTTCGCCGCCGTTTTTCATGGCCTCCACCAGCACCAGGCTGGCATGTTGTGCGGCAGGATAGCTGTAGATCATCTGCAGGCGTTTAGGCACCAGGCGAAAGGCGAGAAGCTGCTGCTGCAATTGGGCCTGACTCGATGCGGGAAAAATAAAAGCTGCCCTGCCCCGGTTTTTTACGGCAAAGGCCGCAGCCCGGATAAAATCAGTCAAGGCGCCGCTCACATCATGGCGTGCCCTAGCCGCCTGCAACTCCAGGCTGAGTCGCCCCCTGCCCTGGCTGAAATACGGAGGATTGCAGACAACGCAGTCAAAGGATTCGGCAGAGAGCACCGTGGGCAGGTGCCGCACATCGGCCTCCACTACCTGAAAGCGCGCCTCAAAGCCATTGACCATGACATTGCGGCGGGCAAACGCAGCCAGAACGTGCTGATTTTCAACGGCTAAAAGGCTACAGTCAGGAAAACGGTAGGCAATAATCAGGGCAACGATACCGCAGCCGCTGCCTAAATCCAGCACGCGCCAGCCCTGCCTGGGCTTGATAAAATGAGCCAAGAGCACCGCATCCACCGAAAAACGGTAGCCGCACCTGGGCTGATGGCAGATAAGCCTGCCGCCAAAAAGGCTGTCTGCACTACTCTGCTCAGGCCCGGCATGGTGTGTGTTAAGTTCGGCTACAGTGTGTGTATTCGATGCGGGCAGCATTACGACCACCTGCGGCAGACAGGATAAGGAAGAAATCTCGACAGCTCATCAGATATGTTTACCATTGGGTACATGTTGGGCGCAATTGTCAAATAACCCTTTTGCGCGCAGGTGGTGTATCTGGAGCTGTTCTTACCCATTTTTACTTTGCAGGAGTAGTTTGTGGATATCTTTATAAAAACCCATTTTTCCGGCGGCCATCATCTACGCGCCTATCCCGGTAACTGCGAAAATCCGCACGGTCATAACTGGAAGGTGAAGGTAACGGTGCGGGCACGAAAACTGGATCACCTGGGTATGGGGATAGATTTCAAGGAGCTGAAAAAAAAGGTCAACACCTTGCTGGACGAACTCGACCACCGCGATCTCAACCAGCACCCCGCGTTTCAGGATCGCAATCCATCCTCGGAACATATCGCCATGTTTATTTTTCAGTCCCTGCGCGAGCCGCTCAACTCCGAACGCTATGCCCTGCATGCGGTGGAAGTACGGGAAACAGACAGCTCTGGTGTGATTTACTACGGTGACTGAACCCGTGGCTGCAAGCGACATACTCCAGGTCAGCGAGCTGTTCTACTCCATCCAGGGAGAATCCACCCGTGCCGGTCTGCCCTGCCTGTTTATCCGTCTGAGCGGCTGCAGGCTCAGTTGCTCCTACTGCGATGCGGCCTATACCAGGACTGAACCTGGCACCGCCTGCAGCCTGGCCAGTATTTGCGAATGGGCACTGGGCCACGGTTGCAAACTGGTAGAGCTGACTGGTGGCGAGCCCTTGCAGCAACAGGCGGTGTATGCGCTCATGCAGACCCTGCTGGATAGCGGCATGGAAGTGCTGCTGGAAAGTAACGGCAGCATTCCTATTGACCAGGTGCCGCTGCAAGTGGGTGTGATCCTTGATGTCAAATGCCCTGGCTCCGGCATGGCTGATCATTGGCACGGTCCCAACCTGGAGTTGCTGCGCAGCCGCGCGCAAAAAGGCAGCCAAGACGAAATCAAGTTTGTCCTCAGTGACGTACGAGATTTCCATTGGGCCCTGGATTTTATCCATCAGCATCAGTTGCAGGGGCTCGTGCCCATTCTCTTTTCTCCGCTACAACCGCAGTTTCCGCCCCAGGAACTGGCGGACCTCATGCTCAGCCGCCGTGCCCCTGCTCGCTTGCAAATACAACTGCACAGCCTACTCTGGCCGGGTAAAAAACGCGGGGTTTAAGTACCGCTGCCTCATTGCCACTGATAGCGTAAAAATTGAAATAGCTTTTGTTGTTGTGCCCTGCGGTTGCCTTCTTGTTTTGCCTTGCACAGGCGCAGGAACTGCAAGCTCCTTTTCGCGCAAACCCTCTATCTGTACCAATCCTGGCGACGCATCCTCTTTCCAGAACTACTGTGCAAGGGCTCCGGTAATCCAGCCTTTTCCCTTTGTTTCACAAGGCAAACAAGGTATTGTCAGGGCACCTGTTCAATACCTCATGCTGAGCTGCGCCTGCATCTGTAGTCCTCAGCCGGTGCAGCCTAATATTCGCCCTTATCAATGCCAACCCTGTGAAGAGCAATGGATAACTTTTTCAATCCGGCCAGTATTGCCATTATCGGAGCCAGCGGCCGGGAAGGCAGTGTCGGCTGGAGCCTGCTTGAACAACTCATCCAGGGCGGATATAGCGGCAGGGTCGTGCCGGTTAATCCTAAATACGAAACCCTGCACGGCTTGCCCTGTCTGAAAAGCATTACCGCTACTGCGGGCGATCCGGTGGATATGGCGGTGATTGCCACCCCCATTGCTACAGTGCCAGGCATTGTCCGCGAATGTGTCCAGGCTCGCACTAAAGGTGTGGTCATTATCTCCTCCGGCGGCCGGGAGTTGGGCAATTGGGGCTCCTATGTCGAAGAACAGATCCGTATTGCGGCCGAGGGCTCGGATTTGCGGATAATTGGCCCAAACTGCATGGGCATCATCCGGCCGGATAAAAAACTCAACGCGAGCCTGGCAACAAAAATACCTGCCAAAGGGAATCTGGCCGTCATCTCGCAAAGCGGCGCCATCTGCGCTGCCATTCTGGACCGCGCCACCCACGACCAGATTGGTTTTAGCCACTTTATCG
>CAZEIT010000051.1:0-299 GCA_964512515.1 uncultured Desulfobulbus sp. | reverse complement strand
TTGGAGTTGGCTCCATGTTGGATGTCAACTTTGGCGACCTCATCGACTATCTGGGCAGCATCGGTTCGGTACGGGCAATCCTGCTCTACATAGAGAGCCTGAACGACCCGCGCAGATTCATCAGCGCGGCCCGGGCGGTGGCGCGCATCAAGCCGATCATTGTGCTTAAAACCGGCAAGAGCGAGGCCGGAGCCAAGGCCGCGAGCACCCACACCGGAGCCATGGTGGGCGTGGATGCTGTTTACGACGCCGCCTTCAAGCGCGCAGGCATTGTGCGGGTGCCCACCTTGGCCCGACTC
>CAZEIT010000050.1:4936-9197 GCA_964512515.1 uncultured Desulfobulbus sp. | reverse complement strand
TGGATGAAAAAAAGGATTGTTTCCTCTGTGCCATTATGCCTGGCCCGGTCAAGGCCAAAAATCGCCTGGCTGGGCTTGCCTTTCTTGACGTTTCCACCGGCCATTTTCTGGTGAGCGAGGTTGCGGTAAGCCAGGGCTGGGGAGCGTTGCTCGATGCAATCAGTCGCATGCAGCCAGCTGAGCTGCTTTTGCCCCAGGCCGTCATGGAGGGGGAAAGCGCTCTCATCCAGGCGATTACCCGGCAGCTTGAACCCATCTGTCTAACCCCGAGGCAGGATAGCTATTTTGAAGCCATTGCCGCAGGTCGCATCCTGCATGAACACTTCCGCACCGTTAATCTGGCCGGCTTCGGTTGCGGCGAATTTACCCTTGCCCTGCAGGCAGCGGGCGCCCTGCTCGGCTATATCCAGGAAACGCAGAAAACCGACATCAGCCATATCGACCGGCTCACTCCCCTGCACTCAGGCGATTTTCTGATTATTGACGACGCCTCCCGCCGCAATCTGGAGCTGACCGAAACCCTTATCGGCGGCAAGCGGGAAGGGTCTTTGCTGGATACACTCGATCTGAGCGCCACTCCCATGGGCGCACGATTGCTCAGGCACTGGCTGCTCTTCCCTCTGAGAAATAGCGCAGCCATCAATGAACGCCTGGCCGCGGTGGAGGAACTGGCTAGACGCAGCAGACTGAGGGCACAGTTTCGGGAATTGCTGGTGCACATCACTGATATTGAACGGCTCTGCAGCCGTCTGGCGCTGAATCAGGGCAACGCACGCGATCTCAACAGCCTGCGGCTTTCCCTGGAACGCTTGCCGGATTTTCATGCTTTGCTGAGCGACTGCACTGCCTCGCTTCTGCAGGCGATGGCGGCCAGCTTTGATGCGCTTTCCGATCTGCATACGCACATTTTCAGCTCAATCCGCGAAGATGCGCCTCTGGGCCTGAAGGATGGCGGCCTCATCCGCGAAGGCTATGATCCTGAGCTTGATCGCCTGCTTGTGCTTCTGCGCGACGGAAAGAAGCTTATTCTGGAGCTTGAAGTCAAGGAGCGGGAAAGCTCGGGCCTGGCCAAGTTGAAGGTGGGGTTCAATCGGGTTTTTGGCTATTATTTTGAGCTGAGCCGTGCTCAGGCGGAAAAGGTACCAGACTATTTTATCCGCAAGCAGACCCTGGTGAATGCGGAGCGTTTTATAACCCCTGAGCTGAAGGAGTTGGAAGAGTCCATCAGCACTGCCCAGGAAAAGCGACTGGAACTGGAATTCGAGCTCTTCTCCCGCATTCGCGATCATATTGCCCAGGAGAGCAAGCGGTTGCTCACTGTGTCAGCACAACTGGCCAGCGTGGATGTGCTGGTCGCTCTGGCCGAGGCCGCAGCTCGCTATCGCTACTGTCGCCCGGAGATCAACAACGAGCGCTCCATCACCATTGTCGAGGGGCGACATCCTGTCATTGAGCGGGGTATGGATCCTGGCCGCTTTGTGCCCAACGACGTGCATCTGGATCATGATAAAAGCCTGCTCCATATCATCACCGGGCCGAACATGGCCGGCAAGTCCACGGTTTTACGACAGACCGCGCTGATCGTATTGATGGCGCATTTAGGTAGTTTCGTGCCGGCAGAGAGTGCCAGTATTTGTCTGGTGGACCGGATTTTTACCCGGGTGGGCGCCATGGATGACCTGCGCCGGGGCCAATCCACCTTCATGGTGGAGATGAATGAAACCGCCAACATTCTCAATAACGCCACCGAAAACAGCTTGGTCATCCTTGATGAAATAGGGCGAGGCACTTCCACCTATGATGGCTTGGCCATTGCCTGGGCCGTGGCCGAAGAACTGGCTGGAAAAAACGGCATCGGCATCAAAACACTTTTTGCCACCCACTACCATGAACTGGTGGATCTGGCTACGAGCAACGCCAAGGTGCAGAACTATTCGGTTGCGGTCAAGGAATCGAACGACAGCATTATATTTCTTCATAAGCTGGTGAGTGGCGGTACTAATCGCAGCTATGGCATCCAGGTGGCCTCCCTGGCCGGAGTGCCGGCACATGTGATTCGCCGGGCGTCTGCCATCCTTAAAAGTGTGGAGCAAAGCAAGCCCGATGGTATCAGGCGTAAAACTCAGGCCAATATTTTGGCATCCAAGCAGATGTCGCTCTTGCCTGTGCAACATTCTCCACTGGAGGAATTGCTGGACTCCCTTGATCCAGACAGCCTGAGCCCGAAAAAGGCGCTTGAGCTGCTGTATCAGATCAAAGTTTTGTTCAATGAGGGAGAATAAGTGCACCAGATTTTTTCTATACAGGAGAAAAGCGCAGCTACAGTCAGATTGTAGTACAATTTCTTTTACCTCTTGAAGTAAATGCTGTATATTACTGACACATCGTGTTCATTAGGACGTTCATGTCTTTTTTTTAGGCGTCTGCATATACGAGATGTTCTCTTTTCTGCACCAAAGGCTCATGCGTAACTTACCGGTATTGTGTATTTTTTTAACATTGCTTGCCGGATTGTGCCTGCAGGGATTGGTGTTGCCTTCTGCGGGTGCTGCCCCTGCGCCAGTCCGCACGATGCCAATGCCGCAGCCAAAGGCCCTGGTTGGTTCGGCAGAAAGCCTGTATAGCGAGGCTAAGGGCATGTTCACCCAGTTAGAACAGGACGCAAGCCTGGGGAGCAACCGGGAGAATTGGCTTGCCGCTGTACGCCAGTTCCGAAAGGTGCAGCTCATGCGCAAAAGTGAGGATCTCACCGCTGCCAGCCGCTTCATGCAGGGTCGTCTATATCGGCAGATGTACGAACGTTTCAGAGTGCCGCTTGATTTGGATAACGCCATAGATTCCTTCTATGATGTTGCTGCCTCTTATCCTAAAAGCCTCCTTGCCGATGATGCCCTTTACCTCGCGGCAGAGGCTTCCCTGCTGCACCCCACCAAAAAAGAGCAGGCCAGCGAGCTTTTGCGCAAAGTGACACAGAGTTATGCTGGCGGTGATCAGGCCCAGTTGGCAGCTGATCTACTGAAACGTTTGCACGAGCCGACAGAAAAAGCGGCAGCAGCCAGCCGGATGAACGGCGTGTTGTCTCAATCTGGTGCAAGCGAAACTTCTCGCATACCTGCAGAGAAAGAGGGCCGATCTGTGGCTGCCCGCTCACTAGCTCCTGCCCAAGCTCAGCCTACTAGAGCACGTGCGGCTAACATCCAGGAGCAGGCCACGGTAAACCCGCCTGCAAGCAGTACCACACAGCAGGCACAGATTGAGCCGGTGAAATATTGGTCTTCCGATGACTATACTCGCATTGTTATTCCGGCGACTGCGGCTGTTTCTTTTACCTCTACCCTGCTTGAAAAAAGAGGATCGCAGCCGCGTAGACTGGTGGTGGATTTTAACCAGAGCGTGCTTGCCGCCAATGCGCAACCGCCGTTAAGCATTGAAGATGGCTTGCTCAAGCAGGTGCGCACCGGTCAATATGCAGCAGGTACGGTGCGGGTAGTGCTTGATATCGAATCACTCTCTGACTACAAAGTCTTTAGCCTGCCTGATCCTTTCCGAGTCATTATTGACGTGCACGGGGTTAAATCACCTCGCAGCACGAGTGCTGTTGCCACGGCGAAGCCTGTGCAGGAAGGTAAACCCGCAGAGGCAGTGTCTACCAAGACTAAGCCCGGAGAAGTTCTCCCTAGCCAAAGTTCAAGCCTGGTTGAGCCACAGGGCGAAGTTGTCGCCCTGCAGGGACAAAAGAAAACTCCAGTATTGGCCTCCACAAGGACGAAATCCGGTAAGCCTGAGCCAATTTCCCTGGCGCAGCAACTTGGGCTAGGGGTGCGTCACATCGTCATAGACCCAGGGCATGGCGGTAAGGATCCTGGCGCAATTGCCTTTGGCTTGAAAGAGAAGGATGTGGTGCTGCAACTCTCCAGGCTGGTAGCCAAAAAGCTGAACGACCAGTATGGGTATGAGGTTTCGCTGACCAGAAACAAGGACAGATTTCTTTCTTTGGAAGAACGCACCGCCATTGCCAATACTAAGAAGGCGGACCTGTTTCTTTCCCTACATGTGAATGCCCATCCGGATAAGCGCGTTGGCGGGGTTGAGACCTATTACCTTAATCTGGCTTCCGATGCTGATGCCATGCGCGTTGCAGCCTTGGAAAACGCGACCTCAACGCATAGCATCGGAGAACTGCATGACATTTTGCAGGATTTGCTGAAGAAAGCTAAGATAGATGAATCATCCCGTTTGGCTCAGTTTATTCATCGTAATT
>CAZEIT010000050.1:0-4926 GCA_964512515.1 uncultured Desulfobulbus sp. | reverse complement strand
GGTTGAAGCAGGACTATCAAATAAAGAATCTTGGAGTGAAGCAGGCTCCCTTCTATGTGCTCATTGGAGCGGAAATGCCTGCAGTACTGATGGAGGTCTCTTTTATTACGAATCCGGCTGAAGCGAAACTTCTGCAGAGCGAAAGCTATCTGGATAAAATAGCCACCGAAATAGTGAACGGCCTTATTTCCTACGTGCAGCACCATCACAGCGCTGCCCTGCAATATTAATTTCCTGATTCCAATCCACCAGCTCTTTTTGGGCTGTAGATCATGCCGCGGCGCGTGGCCCGATATTTTGATAAAGTTAAGGGTTACATTCTCATAAAAAAACCGTCTCACTGGAAAGGTGAGACGGTTTTTTGTACCTAAACCTATAAAAGTAGAAACCCGGTACGAAACCGAATTCAGTATTTACTAGAATTTGGCCCTCTGCGCGGTCTGAATACGCGCTAAGGCGCGGTGCAGAGCTGCCTCAGCACGAATACGGTTGACATGCTCATCGCCCTGGGCAACCTGAACCAGACGGCGTTCCGCACGCTCCTTTGCCTGGAGCGCACGCTCCACATCAATGGCAGTACCAAATTCCGAGCTTTCCACCAGAAAGGTTGCCCGGTTGTTGGATACTTCCACAAAACCACCGCTGACCATCAGGTAGGTCGTGTCCCTGTCTTTCTTGTAGCTTAGGGTGCCGGGTTTAATAGTCGTTAAAAAAGGGGCATGGTTGGCCAGCACACCGAATTCGCCGCCACTGCCTGGCGCTGTGACTACATCCACGTCTTCACTGACAACCGGGCCTCCGGGTGTCACTATTTCCAGATGGATTTGTGCCATGTCGTCCTCGCTGCTCAGAACAGCAGATTAGGCTGCAGCCTGGCGGGCTGCTGCTTTTTCTAGAGCCTCATCAATGGTGCCGACCATGTAGAATGCCGACTCGGGGATGTCATCATGCTTGCCATCCAAAATTTCCTTAAAGCCGCGCACTGTTTCTTCAATCTTGCAATACTTGCCGGCAAAACCGGTGAAAACCTCGGCCACGTGGAAGGGCTGAGACAGAAAACGCTGAATTTTACGGGCGCGGGCAACGGTAACCTGGTCTTCTTCAGAAAGCTCGTCCAAACCGAGAATAGCAATGATGTCTTGCAATTCCTTATACTTCTGCAGAGTAACCTGCACGCCACGAGCCGTGGAATAGTGCTCCTGACCAACAACATTAGGATCAAGGATACGGGAGGTGGAGTCAAGTGGGTCTACTGCAGGGTAGATACCAAGCTCTGCAATTTGGCGGGACAGAACCACCGTACCGTCCAAGTGGGCGAATGTAGTGGCAGGCGCTGGGTCGGTCAGGTCGTCTGCGGGTACATATACGCACTGGACTGCAGTGATCGAACCCTTGTTGGTCGAAGTAATGCGCTCCTGCAGGGCGCCAAGGTCGGTGGCCAGGGTTGGCTGGTAACCAACTGCAGAGGGAATACGGCCAAGCAGCGCCGACACCTCAGAACCTGCTTGGGTAAAGCGGAAAATATTATCAATAAAGAGCAATACGTCTTGGCCTTCCTCATCACGGAAGTATTCCGCAGCAGTCAGGCCGGTCAGGGCAACGCGGGAACGCGCACCCGGCGGCTCGGTCATCTGGCCATACACCAGTACCGCCTTAGGCAGAACGCCGGAATCCTTCATTTCATGGTAGAGGTCATTGCCCTCACGGGTGCGCTCGCCAACGCCGCAGAACACGGAAATACCACCGTGTTGCATGGCGATGTTGTTGACCATTTCCATCATGATAACGGTCTTGCCTACACCAGCACCGCCAAACAAACCCATCTTACCGCCGCGCGGGAAAGGGATCAGCAGGTCAATAACCTTGATGCCGGTTTCAAGTACGTTGACCTCAGTATCCTGCTCGGTAAAAGCCGGGGCAGGGCGATGGATAGGCATGGACTGGGTGGCGTCAATAGGGCCAAGTCCATCCACCGGGCGACCGACCACGTTCATGATCCGGCCAAGGGAAGGCTTGCCAACGGGCACGGAGATGGGAGCGCCGGTGTCCTTGACGTCCATGCCGCGCACCAGACCGTCGGTCTGATCCATGGCGATGGTGCGCACCACGTTATCACCTAGATGCTGCGCAACCTCACAGACCAGATTGTCTGGATCGTCGTTGATAGCCGGGTTGGTGATGAAGAGTGCGTTCATGATTTCAGGCAGGTTGCCTGGTTCAAACTCTACGTCAACAACTGGCCCAATAACCTGTATTACCTTGCCAATTTTTGCCTCGTCCATCTGGATGGTCTCCTCTGATATGCTAAAAACAGGATATTTCCTTATTTCTTTATTTAACCTTTCAGCGCCTCGGCACCACCGACAATATCAAGTAACTCGTTGGTGACTGCAGCTTGTCGCGCCTTGTTGTACAACTGGGTCAGTTCCTTGATCATATCCTTGCAGGCCTTGGTGGCGTTATCCATGGCGGTCATGCGTGCTGCCTGCTCGCTTGCTCCTACTTCCAGCAGGGCATGGTACACCTGCACATTCAAAAAGAGTGGCAACAGTCCCGTCATCAGTTCATTGGAATCCGGCTCAAAAGAATATGCGCCTGTGGGGCCGGCAGGTGTGCCGGCTGCTTCGACCGCTTCCGCTGTCACGGGTTTTATGGGCAGCAAGGCTTCCACCTCGGGCTTCTGAATAGCCATGGAGTAGAATTTGCCATAGACAATGTCAACCTTGTCTGATTCGCCATTAAGAAAGGCGGCGGTAACCGACTGGGCGATATCACGGGCATTGAACATCTGAAAAGCAGCCATGATGTCATTGAAATGGGCGCGCACCAATCCGGTTTTGCGGAAATAGCGGCTCGCCTTTTTACCGACGCTGACAATACTGACCTTCTTGCCTTCCGCTTCGTACTGTTTACGCAAGCGCTCAGCCGTACGAATGATGTTGGAGTTGAAACTGCCAGCAAGGCCACGATCAGAGGTTACAACCAGAATCTCGACGGTCTTGACCTCACGCTCCTCCATCAGGGGTAAGGCTCCGGCTTCACTGTCACTGCCCTGCGACAGTTCATGCATCACATCGGTGAACTTGGCCGTATAGGGCCGGAAGTCCTCCATTTTTTTCTGGGCGCTACGCAATTTTGCCGAGGCCACCATGTACATGGTCTTGGTAATTTGCGCAGTCTTTGTGATGCCGTTTATTTTGTTTTTGACATCCTTGAGTCCTGGCATACGCTCTATCCCTGTCTGAATTCAAGCTCAATATGCAGAGGCCTTAATTCAGGCCCTTGGTCGCCTTGAAGGTCTCGCCGAAGGAACCAAGCACCTTTTTCATTTTCTCTTCCAACTCGGGCGAGATGACTTGTTTGTCGCGCAATTCATCAAAAATTGCTGCCTCGTTGGCCTCGATAAAGGCGTACAATTCCTGCTCATAGTCGCGCAGGGTTTCAACCGGAAGCTTATCGAGAAAACCCTTGGTGCCGGCGAAAATAATGGTCACCTGTTTTTCCATGGGCAGCGGCTGGTATTGCGGTTGTTTCAGAATTTCCACCAGACGCTCGCCACGGGTGAGCTGGGCCAGGGTAGCGGCATCAAGATCAGAGCCAAAGCCGGCAAAGGCTGCAAGTTCACGATACTGCGCCAGATCAAGGCGGAGCGTGCCAGCCACCTGCTTCATGGCCTTAACTTGGGCAGCACCACCAACGCGGGATACAGATAGACCAACGTTGATGGCCGGACGCACACCGGCAAAGAACAGACTCGGTTCAAGGTAGACCTGACCATCGGTAATGGAGATTACGTTGGTGGGAATAAAGGCAGATACGTCACCAGCCTGGGTCTCGATAATGGGCAGTGCGGTAAGGGAACCTGCGCCCAGTTCATCGTTAAGTTTGGAGGCACGTTCCAAAAGACGCGAGTGGTTGAAAAAGATGTCGCCAGGATAAGCCTCGCGTCCCGGAGGACGCCGCAGCAACAGGGACAGTTCGCGGTAGGAAACAGCCTGCTTGGAAAGATCATCGTATATGATGAGCGCATGCTGACCATTGTCGCGGAAGTATTCACCCATGGCGCAACCCGCAAAGGCGGATACATACTGCATCGGCGCTGGATCAGAGGCACAGGCGGCAACCACGGTGGTATACTCCATGGCACCATGCTTACGCAGGGCTTCAACTACCAGGGCAACCGTGGACTGCTTCTGGCCAATGGCAACGTAGATACAGTGAATATCGGAATTTTTCTGGGCAATAATGGCGTCAACACAAAGGGCGGTCTTGCCGATCTGCCGGTCGCCAATCACCAGTTCACGCTGGCCACGGCCTACCGGAGTCATGGCGTCTACGGCTTTTGCACCGGTATAGCAAGGCTCGTGCACACTTTTTCTGGCAATAACGCCTGGGGCCAGCACCTCGATCTTGCGGGTTTCCTTGGCGTTGATCGGGCCTTTACCGTCAATGGGCTGGCCAATGCCGTCAACAACCCGGCCTTCCATTTCCGGACCAACTGGAACCTCAGCGATACGGCCGGTTCGTTTGACCACGTCGCCTTCCTTGATTTGGCGAACATCGCCTAGAACCGCGCAACCAACGTTGTCTTCTTCCAGGTTCAGGGCAAGACCAAATATGTTACCAGGAAATTCGAGCAACTCCATGGCCTGGCAGTTCTCGACACCGTACACACGGGCAATACCGTCACCAACAGAGAGAACGGTACCGGTTTCCTTGAGGTCTATGTCCTTGGTGTAGCCGGCTATCTGATCTCTGATAATCTGGCTGATCTCTTCGGCTTTGATCTGCATTGGTTACTCTCTCCCCTTGATAGATTCCTTAAGTCCGTTAAGTTGCGTTTTAATACTGCCGTCCAGCACCAGGTCGCCAACCTTGGCTACTATCCCGCCGATGATGGCAGGATCAACCCTGGTTTCGAGGAGC
>CAZEIT010000049.1:0-9233 GCA_964512515.1 uncultured Desulfobulbus sp. | reverse complement strand
AGCAGAAACAGTTCACCTTGACGGTGGAACTGCACGAAGGCACGAGCAATGCTGTGGTGCATACCTGTGATTTTTCCTTTGACTATATTAAGATCAATGCCAGTTACCGAAGCTGAAGCAATTTTTATGTGTCAGGCCCCTGAAGATACCTGGATTGTTCCGGAGACCCTGAGCAAGAGCACCCTTGAGGCGATGCTTGCGCAACACTACCACGTGGAGGCCATGCCGGAATACCGCGCCACGGTAACTTACATGGATACCTTTGACTGGCGCTTATACCAGGCCGGCATGCTTTTGCATATGCACCGCCGATCCTGGAGCCTCTACGAAAAGGGCGGGGAACTGACCTTGCTCAAACAGGGGCCACTCTGTAAGAAAAGCTGCCTGATTGACGCCTTTCCCGAAGGGGTCATGCGTACGGCCCTGGAGCCGGTTATCGGCATCCGGGCCTTGTTGCCCCTGGCCAAGGTGGATCTGCAGGGCCAGCAACTGCAACTGCGCAACAGTGATGGTAAAATTGTGCTGCGCCTGGTGTTGGAAGAGCAGCGCCTGTCCGAGGATGAACAGGCCTTCCGCATGGCCAGAATTTTCCCGCTGCGCGGCTATGATGAAGAACTTGCCGCAGTGCGCGCTCTTTTGCAGCAAGAAGGTATTGTGCAGCCGGTATCGCCCCTGGCCGGTTTTGAAGCGGGCTGCCTGGCTGTGGGCAGAAGGCCGCTTGATTACAGCTCGAAATTCTCCCTTGAACTTAAGCCGCAAATGAGCGCTAAGGAGGCAATGCAACAAGTATACCTGCAACTGCTTGGGGTGATGCGCCGCAATCTCCCCGGCGCCATTGAAGATTTGGACAGTGAATTTTTGCACGATCTCCGGGTAGCAGTGCGGCGCACCCGTTCAGCCCTGAGCCAGACCAAGGGCGTGTTCGCGGCCGGGGCCATCAAGCCTTTCCGGGATGGTTTTGCCGAACTTGGCCGCGTCACCGGCCCCACCCGCGATCTGGATGTTTATCTCCTCACCGAGGCTGCCTATCTGGCCCGTTTGCAGCCGCAGTTGCGACCAGGGCTTGAGGCTTATTTTGCAGATATCAGCCGCCAGCGGCGCAAGGCTCAGCGAAGTTTGGCACGGTTTCTGCGCAGCAATAAGCTGGAGCAGTTTCTGACTGACTGGGAACGTTTTTTGAACGCAGAAAACCAGGCCAACGGCCCCCTGGCCGATAAGTCCATTGGCGCTGTGGCCAGCCGTATCATCCGCAAACGCAGCAAGCGGGTGCTTGCAGATGGCCATAACCTGAGTGCAGCCACGCCAGATGCCGAGGTGCACCAGTTGCGCATTGAATGCAAAAAATTACGCTACAGTATGGAGTTCTTCAGCAGCCTTTATCCGCAGGACATTTTTTCCCAGTTGCTGAAACCATTGAAGGCGGTACAGGCGATTTTAGGTAGCTTTAATGATCTCTCTGTACAGCAGGAGCTGTTATTAGAAACCATTGCCGCCATGCAGACGCACAAGGGTGTGGATACAGAGCAAGCCAGCGCCCTGGGCGCGCTTATGCAGAGCCTGTACGAGGAGCAACAGCCCCTGCGGGATCATTTTGCCGAGGTCTTCGCCACCATGAGCAGTGAAGCCCAGCTTGAACTGATTGCCTCGCTTTTCGGCAAGAAAGCGCCATCATGAAGATTCTGGCGGTCTACAGCATTAAAGGCGGGGTAGGAAAAACCGCCACTGCAGTCAACCTTGCCTATCTTGCCAGTCAGGAAGGGGCCAAAACCCTGCTCTGCGATCTTGATCCTCAGGGCGCAGCCAGCTTTTATTTTCGCATCAAACCGCACAACAAGTACAGCGCCAAAAAATTACTCAAGGGTGGCTCTCATCTGGAGGATGGCATCCGGGCCACGGATTATCCTGGTCTGGATGTGCTTCCGGCTGATTTTTCTTATCGCAATATCGATATTGCCCTGGATGAACAGAAAAAATCCAGCCAGCGTCTGGCCAAGGTCTTGCAACCGCTTTGCAAGGAGTATGATCGCATCGTGCTGGATTGCCCGCCCAACCTGACTCTGCTCTCAGAAAATATTTTTAATGCCGCGGATATTATCCTGGTACCCATGGTACCAACCACCCTTTCCTTGTTGGCCTTGAAGCAGCTCTACGACTTCCTTGACGATATGGGCAGCGGCCGGGAAAAGGTGCGGGTATTTTTTTCTATGATGGAACGGCGCAAAAAGATGCACCAGCAGATGGTGCAGGCCACGCAGAACAAGCAGGGTGTTTTGAGCGCCTCTATTCCCCATTGTGCAGATATCGAACGCATGGGGCTGCACCGGCAGCCGGTTGCCGTTACCTTGCCAGCTTCAATGGCAACTGCTGCCTACAGAACCTTATGGAGGGAATTGACCAGTGGCGAACTTTAACGATCACAAGGTACTTTTGATTTGCCGCCATGCAAAGTCGAGTTGGCCGGATGAAACTCTGGCTGACTTTGACCGGCCACTCAACAAACGGGGTGAGCGGGATGCGCCGCGGATGGGGCAGCGGCTGCTGCAGCGCGGGTTTTTCCCGGATTTCATCATGTCGAGCCCGGCAGTGCGGACGCAGCGCACGGCGGAAATCTACGCCGACATCCTTGGTTATCCTAGTGAGGATTTCAGCTATAACTATCAACTGGCTGCAGCCAGCTGGCCTCAACTGCTTACTGCCATCCATCAGGTGGATGACCGTTACAGGCGCATCTTCCTGGTTGGCCATAATCCGGAGTGTACCAGCCTGGCCAATGCCCTGGGTGGTTTGACCCTGCGTAATATTCCCACCGCCGGTATGGTGGCCCTTTCCTTTGCCTGCAACTCCTGGAAGGAGCTGCACGAGCAGGGCGGCTTGCTCCTTTTTTTCGATTTCCCGAAAAATCCTTTCTGAACCGTAGCGGCTTAATCTGTTTTTTGAGCTGTACTGGGCTGGGCCGTGTGTGCCCGGCCTTTTTCATTTTCAGGCGCAAAATCGCGGCTTCCAGTTGATAGGGGGTGAACTTGTTCCAGTTCCAGGTCAACGGAAATACGATCCAGGCGCACATAGAGGTACGACCTGCGAGCATTTGCTAGAGCCGACACAGACAGCACTTTGATATGGAATTGGAATCAGCCCAAGAGCTGCGCAGCCTGAACCATATTGGCTGTGACCGGCACTCCAAAGGGACAACGCGCCTCGCATTCGCCGCAGGCAACGCAGTCTGCCCCGGCGGCATCAAGGGCCTGATAGTGCTGGCGCACACTCGGAGGGATATTGCCGGTGTCCAGACGGGCAATATCCAGGTACTTATGCACTGCCACAATATCAATGCCTGCAGGGCAGGGCTGGCAGTGGTTGCAGTAGACGCAACTGCCCTGCATACTGCTTCGCTCTCCCTTGAGGGCATGGGTGTAGTCCTTGTCTGCATCGGACAGGGCAAGATAGGCCACCGCTTCCTGTACCTGTTCAGGTGAACGGCAACCCACCATCACACTGGCAACCGCAGGCCGCGTCAGTGCGTAGTGAATGCATTGGCCAACGGTCATGGGCTGGGAAAAGGGACTGTGTTCGGGCGAAAGCAGCTTGCCTGCTCCCAGGGGTTTCATCACCGTGATACCTACACCCTGCTGTGCACAGAGCTGGTACAGGGCCAGGCGTTCTGGGTTGACTCCTGCATAGTCCTGACCGGAAAAATCATTTTTCAGGGTATCAAGAACATGGGTGCCGGTACCGGTCATGTCAAAGGCGGCATTGATGCTGAACATGAGTACATCAATCATGCCTGCCTCCACCAGTTTGCGGGCAATGGCCGGGTTGTGCGAACTCGCACCAATGGCGCGGACCACCCCCCGGCGTTTCAGGTCGCACATATACTCGAAAATGCCGTTTTCCTGCACTTGAGCGAGGGCCTCCTCGGTATCCATGAAGAACATCATGCCCAAGTCGATATAATCGGTGTCCAGAAAACGGAGCAGGTTTTCGAAGTAGCGGGTGCACACAGCCAGATCGCGGCTAATGTCATACTGCTCGTTCAGATCAACCGAACAGATATGTCCCTGCAGCATGACCTGTGCCCGCCTGCCTTTGAGCGCCCGACCTATATTGCGCCGTACCTCCTCGCCCGGCATAAACAGATCCATGATGTTGATGCCCGCGTCTATGGCGCTGTGGATGGTGCGTTCCACCTGGGCGTAGGGTTGCCGATCCAGCCATTCCGTACCCATACCAATGATGCTGGCAGAAAGCCCGGTGTTGCCGATTTGTCGATACTGCATACAAACTCCTTGGAAGGAATTAGCCGTGGATGGCGTAGCCACCGTCCACCAGGATAACCTGGCCGTGAATCATGTCTGCGCGTTTGCTGCATAAAAGCATAACTACATCGGCCACGTCTTCGGGCGTGGTCATGCGGCCAAGTGGGGTGCGCTCCATGGAGGCGCGAATGAGTTCATCCCGGTTAGGAAATTTTTTTAAGGCATCGGTATCAACTACGCCCGCGCTGATGGTGTTGACGGTAATACCGCGCGGCCCCAGTTCTACCGCCAGATGCCGAACCAGGGATTCCAGCGCTGCCTTGGAAGCGCCCACTACAGTATAGTTGGGGATAGCGCGGATAGCGCCAATGGAGGACACAGCGATGATGCGGCTGCCTGCCCGCATCAGTGGCGCCCCCTGTTGGGCAAGAAAGAGCAGGGCGCGGGCATTGATGTCCATGGCCCAGTCCCAGTGCTTGACTTTAAGCTCGGTCATGGGCTTGAGCACTCCGGAAGCAGCATTGGACACTAGAATATCCAGGTGTTGGTAGCGTTCGCGTATCTCGTCAAACATGAGCGTCATGCTGTCTGCATCGGCAAGATTGGCCTTAATCAGATGGCAGTTTCCGCCCACCGCCTGTATCGCATCCACAGTCTCCCGGGCGCTGGTGTGATGGCGGACGTAGTTGACAATAACCTCTGCGCCCTGACGGGCGAGTTCCAGGGCAATGGCCCGGCCAATGCCGCGTGAACCGCCGGTAACCAGGGCTACTTTGCCGTGTAAATCAATCATATCGTTCTCCAAAAGCTGTGCTCACATGGTGTGTGCTCATTACAATGGCTTTCTTCAACTGCCGCGCAGGCGCAGCAGGATGCGCTTGCCGTTATTTTTCAAAAACCGCAGTGGATTGAAGCGGACAGGGTTCAGTTCGGCCGGAATCCTGAAGCCATCCACTCGTAGTGCGTCAAGCTGGCTCCGATCAACAATCAGCTCATCAAGCTGTGTGCCGGCCAGACCAGCCTTGCGGGCAGCCAGCCAGAGCGGACTTTTGTTTGGAACTACCCGCAGAATATAGAGAAGGACAGTATCAACGGCAACAGGATTTGTGCCGCAAACCATGCAGCCCAAGGGGAAGGGTTTGCCATGCATTGGCCCGGTTTTGTGCATGGCGGTGATGCCATCCACCAGGTGTATGCTGGGAGGCAGATGTGCCAGCAGGGCGGCAAGCAGATCGAAAAATATGCCCTCTTTCCCGCCGTGCAGCATGTGCCACCACGGTTTTTGGAAACCAGAGACACAGCCGAAACAGTTTTTGACCGCCAGGGTCACGCGTGCCTGTCCATGCGCCTTGACCTTGGGCAGGTTTACCAGCAGATCGCAGTCCAGCGCGGCCTGGGCCAGACCTGCCTGCACGCCATGGTTCAGTTGCACTGTTCGGCTGTTTTTGAACTCCACCACGCGTACCCCTATGGTCTGCAGCGGTTTGAGAGCGCCCATAGAGGCGAGCACACTTGCAGCCGAGCCAAAGGAGGGAGAGTCCCCTAGCTGCACGTGCGCGCCCTGATCTATGAACCAGCGAGCCGTGGCAATGATGAAACGTGCGTCGGTACAGGCGAGGCCACTATTGGTGGCAGTGAGGAGATTTGGCTTCAGCAGCACCTTTGTACAGCGCAGATTAGAGCTGATGACTGGTTCCAGCAAGGCCTGCAGTTGTTTGGCCAGTGTTTTTTCGTTGTAGTCTGCCTGCGCGGCGAGATAGATGCGCTGATCGCTGGTATTCATGAAAAAGGCAAAAAAAAAACCGGCTTGATCTCCGAAGAGATCAAGCCGGAAAGGAGAGAAGAGATGAAGAATTACCTATTTTATTGCACAAGGCATGCCAATTGCTCTTGTTTATGTCAAATAAATAATTCATTCGATCTTTTAATAAGATAAGTGCAAGTTTTCTGGTTGGGCATTTCTTGACTCAAGGCAATAAATTTAATTATCTGAACCAATATTAAGGTAATCGCTGTCTCATCCTGCAAAAGGACATGAATTTGCCCGGTTAAGCGGTTCATATTTTTAAACCAGGAAAAGAGCTCAAAGCCGTATTTGTATAATTTATACTCGCTCTTGTCAGCGGTTGCGCAAATCCAAAGGTATGACCCGTACCCGCAGCACCCCGTTCTGTTGGCGAATCTTTTCTTGCACGACTTCCGGTACAGGCCCGGCACAGTCAATAATGTTGTAACCCACGGTGCCGTTACTCTTGTTGGTGTAGTTGATGATATTGATGTGCTCGCTGCCGAGGATGTCGCTGATGCGGGCGATCATGCCGGGTTGGTCGCGGTTGATGACCGTGAGCCTGGTATCCACTTCCACTGTGGGAATGGTCTCGATGTTCGGGAAATTGACGCTGTGGACGATGTTGCCGTATTCCAGGTAGTTTTTCAGCTCGCGCACCGCCATGACCGCGCAGTTTTCCTCGGATTCCGAGGTGGAAGCACCCAGGTGCGGAGTCACCAGGATCTGTTCGTGGCACAAAAATTTAACCGAAGGAAAGTCGGAGATATGGGCCTTGAGCTTGCCGCTGGCAAGTGCTGCCAGTACTGCGTCTTCATCCACCACCGGGCCGCGGGCATAGTTGATGAGAATGGCTCCGTCTTTGACAAATTCCAGGAAATCCTTCTGGGTGACGTAGCCCAGGGTGTTTTTATTGAGCGGAATATGCACGCTGATGAAATCAGCCTGGCGCAGGGCCTCGTTGCGGGAGCGCGCCAGGGTGACCTCGGGTGAAAGGGCATGGATATTGTCCAGCGCAGGGAAGGGGTCAAAGCCCACCACCTTCATACGGTGGTGCAGAGCGGCGTTGGCCACGCCCACGCCGATCTTGCCAAGGCCGATAACCGCCATGGTCTTGCCTGCCATTTCCTCGCCCTTGAATATTTTTTTGCGTGCCTCTACCTCGCGGTTGATTTCCTCATCGTTGAGACCGGTCAGCTTCTGGCAGAATTCAATGCTCTTGTCCGCATTGCGCAGCCACATGCCCAGTGAGGTGTAGACCAGTTCCACCACCGCATTTGCATTGGCGCCAGGCGTGTTGAACACACATATGCCCATTTCCGTGGCCTGCTCCACCGGGATATTGTTAACGCCCGCACCGGCCCGGGCAATAGCGAGCAGTTCCGGGTACTGGTTGGGATCTACCTTGGTGCTGCGCACCACTATGCCTTCCGGATTTTCTTCCTTGGGGTCTACAGCGTAGCGGTCAGTGAACAGGTCAAGCCCTTCCTGGGCAATGGCGTTGATGGTCTTGATGCGGATTGATTCCATGGCTGTCCTTACGATGTTTGAAGTATCTGGCTTGAATCTATATGAAAAGTTGACAAGAAAATGTTTTGGCTGCAAAAGAGCACAAGTATAGAGCAGTACGGTAATTTTGCAAGGAGAAGCGCGGTCTGTCGCCTGATGAACCGCAGGGTCACGACGGCTGCCTTGTTGTTTGCACAGCGGGTGACAAGCCTCAAGGATCAGCGTATAATACAGGAGCGCCGTTTTTCATGGGTTTGCAACCCCTTACAGTTTCCATATTCTGTACTTGCTGGAGATAGCTGTGCAACAACACACCATGCAGGAAGTAATCAGCCAGGAGTGCCTGAAAAATCGTGTTGCTGAACTGGGAGCAGAGATCAGCCAGGACTACGCTGGTGGTGATCTGGTGCTCATGACCGTGCTGGGCGGGGCCTTTATTTTTGTCGCTGACCTGTGCCGCAGCATTGCCATTGATTGCACCATTGATTTTGTTCGGGTGGCGAGCTACGGTGCGGCTACTTCATCAGCCGGCAACATTCGCCTGGTGCAGGCTCCCTCGCATGCAGTGGCAGGTAAAGACATTCTTTTGGTGGAAGATATTGTGGATACCGGCCTGACGCTGCAGTGGCTGTTCCAGTATTTTCGTGAACAAAAGGCGGCTTCGGTCAAACTGTGCGCGCTGGTGAACAAAAAGGAACGCCGCCAGATCATGCTTGAACCCGATTATACGGGCTTTACCCTGGATCACGGTTTTTTAGTGGGTTATGGCTTGGATTTTGCTGAAAGATACCGTAATCTGCCGGCAATATATACGCTGCAGGGTCAGGCGGCCTGCACCGCCTCGGCTGCCTGATGCTGCCAGATTAGCTGTTCCAACTCAAGAATGCTGAGGAGGCCATATGCGGAAGAAAACCTTTGCTGTTATCCTGGCCGGATGCGGCCACCAGGATGGCGCGGAAATTCACGAGGCAACACTCACTCTCTGGGCAATTCACAAACATGGCTGCGAGTTCCAGTGCTATGCGCCCGACATCAAACAGCATCATGTCCTGAACCATATCAATGGACAGGAGATGAACGAGCAGCGCAATGTGCTTATCGAATCGGCCAGAATTGCTCGTGGCAAAATTGCAGCGCTGGCTACCTTTTCCCCAGACAGCGTGGATGCCTTGATTTTGCCGGGCGGATTTGGCGCAGCCAAAAATCTGTGCACCTATGCCTTTGACGGACCCAACTGTAAGGTACAGCCGGATGTAGCCAAGGCGATCAAGGCCATTCATCAGGCAGGCAAGCCCATTGGCGCCCTCTGCATTGCGCCGGTCATTGTTGCCAAGGTCTTGGGGAATGTTACCCTGACCATTGGCCAGGATAGTGGCACTGCTGAACATCTGGCCGCCATGGGGGCGAAAAATCAGCCCACCCAGCAGGGCGAAATTGCTATTGATGAGGCCAACAAAATCGTCTCCACCCCATGTTATATGCTCAATTCCCGCATAGACCAGGTGGCAGAAGGCGTAGATAAACTCATTGCCGCTATGATCCAGATGATATGATCATCCTTTATTCGGCTATGTTTGTTTTTTGAAAAGGGCTCCGGTTACCGGAGCCCTTTTTTATGGTTGGTGCGCCCGGCAGGGCGCATCCACTTGGAGGTGTAAGTCCTCTACACGCCCGTCAGGGGGAAG
>CAZEIT010000048.1:0-9241 GCA_964512515.1 uncultured Desulfobulbus sp. | reverse complement strand
GGCCGCAAGGGCCTCGGGAGTCAACTCCCCACTGTAAACAAGATGGGCAGGTCCCTTCAACTGTACGCCAGTGAAATGGTTGTCGCCTTGCGGCGTGAACAGAACACAGAGTTGCACCCCGCCGGAGGTGGTGACCATGACCGGTGCCTTGGCCTGGCCAAGTAGTGCCGCAATCAGGGCGCTTGCAACCGCACCAGTGCCACAGGCAAAGGTTTCATCCTCTACCCCGCGTTCATAGGTACGGATGTGCAAGCCGTCTTCAGTCAAGGCGACAAAGTTGACGTTAACGCCTGCAGGGCCAAAGTCTGCATGGTGGCGCAGGGTATAGCCCAAACCACGCACATCGGCGTGAGCCAGGTCGTCAACAAAGACCACTGCGTGGGGTACGCCGGTGTTGATGCAGTGTACCGTATATTCCTGGCTACCCACCTGCACCCGTTGTCCAAGCGCAAGACCGCTTGGCGGGGTTAAATGAATAGTGACCTGGGTATCTTCAACACTGGCTTCGATAATACCTGCCAGGGTGGAGAAACGCATACGGGCGGCGGCAATGCCGTGCATGTAGGCAAAGCGGGCGACACAGCGCGCACCGTTGCCGCACATCTCTGCTTCAGAGCCGTCGGTGTTGAAAAATCGCCATTTGAAGTCTGCCTGACTGGAAGGTTCAATGAAGAAGAGGCCATCGGCGCCAACCCCAAATTTGCGGCGGCAGACCAGGCGTGCAAAGTCAGCCATCTGCTCTGCCGCAATCAAGGGGCGGCGGTGGTCAATGATGACAAAATCATTGCCTGCTCCGCTCATCTTCCAGAAAGGGACAGGCCAATGCTCGCTGGCAATGGCGGCAGACTTCTGGCCCGCCACCCTTTGGCTTCCATGAACAGTCATACTATTCCTCGGCCCGGGCTTCAGCAGTACGTTTGCTTTCATTGGCCGGACGTTCACTGTCCACGCTGGAAACCGAATAGTACATCACCACCCCCTTGGGCGCCTCATTGTCAATGTACATGTTGTAGGGCAGATTCACCTGGCCCACAAGGCGGGCATTGCCTTCGCCTGCTGCCCGGCGGTACACTCTATATCCGGCCAGGTCATCGGCATGGGCGTGGTTCCAGAAGACCTTGGTGCCCGCATCGGTAACGACCACCTGCGGAGTTTCCGGCGCTGGCGGCGCGTCCTTATCCATGGGGGTGGCGCTAGCGGTAGCACTGGTGCCGCCTTCCACCAAACCTTCTTTGAAAGCACTCAAAGCCTGCACCTGGTAGGTATAGGTCACGCCGTTCTGTACACGACTATCGGTGTAACTGGTTGCACTGACAGGTTCGCCGAGTTTGAAGAAAGCGGCATCACCGGCTTTGCGGAAGATCTGGTAGCGAACCGGGTGGCCAACAGCCGATCCATCCTGGTTGCGGCTAACCGCAGTCCAACTGAGCATATTGCGTCCGCCTGCGGTGTGTACCCGCAGCTCAGCCGGAGCAGCGGCAGGAGTATCCCACAAAAAGGAAACCACGTTGGAATCCGCTGATTCCGACCACCAGCCGTTACTGCTGCGGATTTTGTAGAAGTACATATTACCGGGGCGCAACACCGGCTCCTGGTAGCTGCCGCTGCGGTTGCCCTTGTCGGGCAGGGCTCCGCCATCCAGACTGACCGGGGCAAGAAAGGGGACAGGACAGGTATCGCAGTAGGATTCCACCGGCACCACTGCCCGGTACAGCTTGAAATTGCTGATGCGGGTGAGGTCTTGCCCGGTAACGGTTTCCTTGGGATAGGTCCAACTGAGAGTCGCACCCTTGCTGCTGAGCTGATATTTCAGATCGCTGATAGGCTGAGGAACGATGTGTTGCGGAGGAACAGGCTTATCTTTATAGCCGCAGGCCCCTAAAGACAAGGTAAGGCCTGCCAGGCCTGCAGCAAAAAAAAGACGGGTGCCACGCTGAATGGTCTTCATATGTGTATTCCCAGTTGTTGTTCAACAGAAGCCAGGGCCTCTTCAACCCTGGATAGCGCTGTGCCGCCGGCAGAAGTCCGGCTATTGACCGAGCCCTCGATGGAGAGCCGGGTATAGATGTCCTCTTCGATCAAGGGCGAAAAGGACTGCATTTCCTCTAAAGTCAGTTCGTTAAGCTCGCACTCAAGCTCCTGGCAGCGGGCGACAATGCGGCCGGCAACGCCATGCGCCTGCCGGAAGGGCAGATTCTTGCACACCAGGTAGTCGGCAAGATCAGTCGCGGTCATAAAACCGCCGGTGGTGGCTGCACGCAGGCGTTCCTTGTTAAACTCGGTGTGGCTGAGCATCTCGCTGGTGATGGCAAGCGAGGCCTTGACCGTATCGAGCGCGTCGAACAGGGGTTCCTTGTCTTCCTGCAAATCGCGGTTGTAGGTCAGCGGCAGCCCTTTGACCGTCATCAATAGGGCCATCAGCGCGCCGGTGACCCGACCACTCTTCCCCCGCACCAGTTCCGGGATATCTGGGTTTTTTTTCTGCGGCATCAGGGAGGAACCGGTGCAGTAGCGGTCGCCAATGCGGATAAAATCAAATTCCTTGCTTGACCACAGTACCAGTTCTTCGGAGAGTCGGCTCAAATGTATTTGGATGAGGTTCAGGCAGAAGAGGCATTCCAGAACAAAATCACGGTCTGCCGTGGTGTCCATGGAGTTGTCGCTGATGGCGCAAAAACCAAGTTCCCGCGCCACCATGGCCCGATCAATGGGCAGACCTGTACCCGCCAAAGCGGCTGCCCCCAGCGGCAGCACATTGATGCGTTTGCGGCAGTCCTGCAGGCGTTCGCGATCGCGTGCAAACATGCTGACATAGGCCAAAAGGTGGTGCGAGAGCAGCACGGGCTGTGCCCGCTGCAGGTGGGTGTAGCCGGGCATGACCGTCCCCAGGTAGCGCCGGGCAAGTCTTGCGAAAACGCGCTGCAGGTCGCTGAGCAGGTTATCGAGTCCATCGCATTCGTCGCGCAGGTACAGGCGCAGGTCCAGATTGATCTGGTCATTGCGGCTGCGGCCGGTGTGCAGGCGTGCGCCAGCCTCGCCAATCCGCTCGGTGAGCGCCTTTTCGATATTCATGTGAATATCTTCCAACTCAGGCCGGAAAATGAAACGGCCTGCCTCAATGTCGGTCAGAATGGCGTCAAGCCCCTGGATTATGGCTTCGGCTTCCTCGGGGCTGATCAGTTTTTGCTGCGCCAGCATCCGGGCATGGGCCTTGGAACCCATGATGTCGTGGCGGTAGAGCCTGGAGTCATACTGGATGGAGGCACTGAAAGACTCTACGCTGGCCGCGGTTGACTCCGAAAAACGGCCGCCCCACATCTTGCCTGAGCCGGATGTATCCTGTGGGTCGTTCATGGTTTGCGCTGTTGCGCCTGGATGCGCAGTCGAAGGGCATTGAGACGGATAAAGCCGGTTGCGTCCGCCTGGTTGTAGACCTCGTCTTCCTCAAAAGTGGCAAAGGACTCCGAGTAGAGGGATGTATCAGATTTTCTCCCCACCGGAATGCAGTTACCCTTATAGAGCTTGAGCCGCACCACCCCATTGACCGGGGCTTGGGCATCATCCATGGTACGCTGCAAAAGCTGCATTTCCGGAGAGAACCAGAAGCCGTTGTAGATAAGGCGTGAATACACAGGCACCAGTGAATCGCGGATGGCCAGCACCTCGCGATCCAGGGTGATGGTTTCCAGGTCGCGATGGGCGGCGCGCAAAATAGTGCCACCGGGCGTTTCATACACACCACGCGATTTCATGCCGACAAAACGGTTTTCCACCATATCAAGCCGGCCAATCCCATTGGCGCCGCCAAGTTGATTGAGCTTTTGCATGAGCGCCACTGGTTCCAGTTCTTCGCCGTCAATGGCAACCGGTGTGCCAGCCTGAAAAGTGATTTCGATATAGGTGGCCTTGTCCGGAGCCGTTTCCGGAGAAACGCTCAGTTTGAACATCTCCTCTTCTGGCTCGTTCCACGGATCTTCGAGGATGCCGCCTTCAAAGCTGATGTGGAGCAGGTTTTCGTCGGAACTGTAAGGGTTTTTCTTGGTGACCGGCACTGGAATGCCGTGCTGGCCCGCATAGGCGACCAGCTTGCTGCGGGAATTCAGATCCCAGATACGCCAGGGCGCGATGATGACCAGTTTCGGATCCAGGGCCAGATAGCTCAGCTCAAAGCGTACCTGATCGTTGCCCTTGCCAGTGGCGCCATGGCTGAGCGCATTGGCGCCTTCTTGATGGGCGATGCGCACCTGTTCCCGGGCAATAAGTGGCCGGGCAAGCGAGGTGCCGAGCAGGTAAGAGCCTTCATAGATGGCATTGGCGCGAAAGGCCGGAAAGATGAAATCGCGGACAAACTCTTTGCGCAGATCTGAAATGATGACCTTTTCTGCGCCCGTTGCCATACCCTTGGCGCGAACCTTGTCCCAATCCTCTTTCTGGCCAATATCAGCGCAGTAGGCGATGACTGGACAGTCATATTCATTGGCCAGCCATTTCAGGATAACCGAGGTGTCCAGTCCGCCCGAGTAGGCGAGCACAATTTTATTTACCATGGAATTGCCTTATCCCTTCAATATACTGAAATAATTATATGATTACTGTTCAAGCCTTGTGCAGAATAAAGTGTTCCAGGAGTGCCTTATGCAAATGCATCTTGTTTTCCGCCTGATCAAAAACCACGTTCCGCGGCCCTTCCAAGACCTGTTCGGTGATTTCCTCGCCCCGGTGCGCCGGCAGGCAGTGCAGCACGATCGCCTTGTCATCGGCCTTGGCCAAAAGGACATCATCAAGCTGATAGCCGTTAAAATGGGCGAGCCTAGCTTTCTGTTCCGCTTCCTGCCCCATGGAGGCCCAGACATCGACATTGACCACGTCCGCCCCGACAATGGCTGCCTGCGGATCCTGCAGCAACTCTATTCTGCCAGGAGCTTTTGCCTGGGCACGACGGAGGATTTCTCCTTCGGGGGAATAATCTTGCGGGCAGGCCAGTTTGAGGTTGAAGCCAAAAATGGCGGCAGCCTCGATCCAGGTATTGGCCATGTTGTTGCCATCGCCTATCCAGGCAATGTTGAGGTCTTCCAGCCGTCCTTTTTTTTCAAGCACAGTCATAAGATCGCTGAGGACCTGGCAGGGGTGGTACAGGTCGGTCAGGGCGTTAATCACTGGAATGCCAGCATAAAAGGCCAGTTCTTCCACTACGCTCTGGCCGAAGGTGCGCACCACCAGGGCGTTAACATAGCGCCCCAGTACCCGGGCCGTGTCCTTGAGCGGCTCTCCCCGGCCAAGCTGGGAATCACGGGCAGACATGAAGACAACCTGACCGCCCAGGCCGTACATGGCCGATTCAAAGGAAACGCGGGTGCGGGTGGAATGCTTTTCAAAAAGCAGACACACGGTTTTGCCGGCGAGCTGCTGGTGGCGCAAGCCGGCCGCAGCCTCGGCCTTCAGGGTCACTGCCCTTTGTATCCAGGATGACAGCTCGTCCTTGCTGTAGTCAGACAGAGCCAGAAAGTGTTTGTGCATGGAATTTCCTGTGCGGACAGCATGGTCCAACTATACCTTTCATGATCCGGGTCCAACCCGAACCTACCAGAATAAAGGTGTATTGATACCGAAAAACATCCATTTTGCAAAGACAAATATGGGGAAGAGCGAGCGGAAGCAGGGGCAGGGGCAGGGATATCTGTGCAGGGTCTAAATAATGTGTAAGCCGGACAGCAAAATCTTTGTACCAATAACAATAAGGACCAGGCCACCGCCCACTTCCACCCGGCTGCCCCAGGCGAGCCCAGCCCGGTTGCCGAGAAAAAGACCGAGCAGGGTCATCAGGCCCGCTACCACGCCGATCACCAGGGCCGGCCACCAGATATCCACCTGCAGAATGGCCAGGCTCAGGCCTACGGCCAGGGCATCAATACTGGTGGCGACCGAAAGCCCCACCATGGTGAAGCCCTTGCTCGGATCCACATTGTCTTTTTCGTTCTTATCCGGGCGAAGAGCCTCGACGATCATATGGCCGCCAATGGCGACAAGCAGGGCAAAGGCAATCCAGTGGCTGACATTATGAACAAAGGAGCGCAGCGACAGACCGGCCACCCAGCCGATGATGGGCATGAGTGCCTGAAAGAGACCAAAATGAAAGGAGAGCCTGAAGCAGGGGCGAAAGCTCAGCGGTCTGATGCTCACCCCAGCGGCCAGGGCAACGGCAAAGGCGTCCATGGCCAAGGCCAAGGCCAGGGCAAGCAGGGAAAGCGAATCCATCCTCTCAGCTGAAAACCGGTTTTCTTAGCCTAATGGCAATGCTTTTCTTATGCCAGCTCTGCAAAAACTTCGCTTAACGTCTGGATAAGCGTATTGATTTCGTTCTTGCTCACAATTAAAGGCGGCGCAAAACGCAGCACCTGATTACCCGCAAAGTTTATGATTACACCTTTTGCAAACATTTGGTTGACAATTTCTGCGCCCTGGCAGATGCCCTCCTCGCTGAGCACCAGGCCCAAGAGCAGGCCCCGGCCGCGCGCGACACTTGCCCAGCGGGGGAATTTCTGGGCAAGCTGCTCCAGTTGGGTGATGAAATACGCGCTTTTTGCCTGCACCGAATCGAGAAAGTCTGGCGCAAGCAGGGTGCGCAACACTTCGGTGGCAGCCGCGGCTGCAACTGGATTGCCGCCAAAGGTGGAGGCATGGGTACCTGGCTTGAGTGCGGCAGCCACCTCTTCGCTTGCCAGCATGGCGCTGATGGGCAGTCCGTTGCCCAGGGCCTTGGCCAGGGTCATGATATCTGGAGTGATCCCGAGCTGTTCATAGGCAAAGAGGGTACCGGTGCGGCCAAGACCTGTCTGAACCTCGTCAAAGATAAGGAGCAAACCATGTTTGTCGCAAAGCGCGCGAATCTCGTGCAGATAGCCGGTATCCAAGGGGCGCACCCCGCTTTCTCCCTGCAGCGGCTCACAGAGGATTGCACAGGTCTGCGGACCGATGAGCGCTTCAATCGCGGCAATATCGCCGAACTCGGCATGGACAAAGCCCGCAGGCATAGGTTCAAATCCCTGATGAAAGCGGGGCTGGCCAGTAGCAGCTACCGTGGCCAAGGTACGGCCATGGAAGGAGCCCAAAAGCGAAATGACCTCAAATTTACCCGGCGCACTATGAATGCGGGCCAGCTTGATTGCCGCCTCATTGGCCTCTGCCCCGGAGTTGGCAAAAAAGACCCGGTCAGCAAAGCTGTTTGCTATGAGCAGTTCTGCCAGCTCAATCTGCGGTTTGGTGTAGAAGAGGTTGCTCACATGCACCAGCTCGTTTGCCTGGGTGCGGATGGCATTGGTGATAGCCGGATGGCAATGCCCGAGCGCGCACACTGCAATGCCCGCAAGAAAATCCAGATACTCCTTGCCGTCCGCATCCCAAAGGCGGCAACCCTCGCCGCGCACCATTGCTACCGGAAAACGGGTGTAGGTTCCGGCAAAGACTCGTTCGCCCCGTTCAATCCATTCTGTATTCATCATGCCACCAACTCCGTGCCAACACCCTTGCGGGTAAAAATTTCAAGCAGGATTGCATGCTCCTGCCTGCCGTCAATGATATGCGCTTTGGCCACGCCCCCATCCAGAGCAGCCTTGCAGCAGTTTACCTTTGGGATCATACCGCCCTGAATCACGCCAGCCTCGATAAGGTCATCAATCTGGTCGCGGTAAATGGTGGAAATCAGCTCGCCGAGGCTGTTTTTCACGCCTGCCACATCGGTGAGCAGGATCAGCTTGAGCGCTCTGAGCTCAGCGGCAATCGCGCCCGCCACCAGATCCGCGTTAATATTGAAGGCCTGGCCGTCTTCTCCCACGCCCACAGGTGCGATCACCGGAATGAAATCGCTCTGCTGCAGGGTGCGTAAAACCTCGGCATTCACCCTGGTGACCTCGCCCACCCGGCCAATGTCGATCAGCTCGGGCGGCCGGTTTTCCGCGCTGGGTTTGGCGTGCAAGGTCATCTTCACCGCCTGCACCAAGTCGCCGTCCCGGCCGGAAAGTCCCACTGCCTTGCCGCCAAAGTGGTTGATCAGGCCCACGATTTCCTTGTTGACCTTGCCGACCAGCACCATTTCCACCACATCCATGGTCTCGCCGTCGGTTACCCGCATGCCCTGCACATAGCTGGGCTTGACCTGCATTTTGTCGAGAAAGCGGTTGATCTGCGGGCCACCGCCATGCACAATCACCGGATTGATGCCGATGTACTGCATGAGGATCACATCCAGGGCGAAGTTCTTCTTGAGTTCTTCGTCCACCATGGCATGGCCGCCGTATTTGATGACCAGGGTCTTGCCGCTGAATTCGCGCAGGTAGGGAAGAGACTCTATCAGCACCTTGGCCTTGGCGATTCCTTCTGTAGGCATGGCTTTGAACATAAGGTGAAAGGGACAAGCATTGCCTCTGCCGCCATGCATCGGGCTGGAAGGCAGGCAAAGGCGTTTATCTTTGGTCTCTGCTCTTTACATTTTTTTTCCGGCAAAGTAAAATTCTTTCCTGATGCAAAAATCAAACCTGATTTTTAGGTTCCAACCACCTTTCCGCTACCTGTGAGGCCAGTCATGCATTTTTCACCGTTTTCCATGTTGAGCCCCCTGCGCCGGACCATGCTGGCCTGCGCCATGGGAGCCGCTCTAGGGCTTTGTGCTGTCAACCCTGCACCGCTTATAGCCGCCGAGCAGGCGCCGATCAATATTGAAGCTAACCGCATGGTCTCCCAGGAAAACAGCAACTCCGTGGTTTTCATGGGAAAAGTGGTGGCCAAGCAAGGCGGCATGACCATCCGTACCGATGAAATGACCGTGTACTACAGCGACAGCGCTGGTGGCGATAAGGCCGCAGGTCAGCTGGAAAAACTGGTCTGCGTCAAAAATGTGCAGATCGTGCAGGACGACTGGCTTGGCACGGGTGACCGGCTCGACTACTTTGCCAAGCAGCGCAAGGCGGTGCTTAGCGGCAATGCCAAGGCCTGGAACGGCCCCAACATGGTCTCCGGTAAGACTATCACCTACTACCTGAACGAGAAGCGTTCGGTGGTGGAGCAGGATTCCACCCAAAAAGGCCGTGTGCGGGCAGTTATCCGCCCGGGCGCGAATCAGTAGCCCATGCCTGCCCAGTCAGTACTTGAAACCCGCAGTATTACGAAGGAATACCGCAAACGGCGGGTGGTGGACGATGTCAGCCTGCAGGTGCAGCCAGGTCCTCTGGATTGTGCCGATCCGCAA
>CAZEIT010000047.1:0-9314 GCA_964512515.1 uncultured Desulfobulbus sp. | reverse complement strand
GCTGCGGCAACCGGCGGGATATTGATGTTCAACAGCGTTCCGGTTGGCTGTTTCCAGATCAGGGCCATGGAGGCCAGCTTCCAGGCCACAGCCGCTGAGACCTCAAAATTGTAGGGTGGCGGCCCGGCCAGAGAAAAAGCCAGGGAGGGAATACCATACATGGTGCCTTCAATGGCTGCCGAAACTGTGCCCGAATAGCTGATATCATCTCCCAGGTTTGCGCCAGGGTTGATGCCGGAGACAATCAGATCTGGCTTGGCGGGTAAAATCTTGTTCACCGCCAGAGTAACGCAGTCGGTCGGCGTGCCATCCAGGGTGTAGATACTGTTCTCCAATTCCATCACCCTGAGCGGGCGATTCATGGTCAGGGCATGGCTGACCGCGGAATTATCGCGCTCTGGCGCGACGATTACCGCTTCGCCCAGGCTGCGCATCGCCTCAAAAAGGGCGCGCACACCTGGTGCATACACACCGTCATCATTGGTAACGAGAATAAGAGGTGAAGCCATGGTATTCCTTTACTTGACTGCAGTATTCGCCTGCCACTCTTGTACGCGGAAGCGTTCCTGCTGTTGTTGGTAGTAGTTACGGTTGTCCGGATCAAGCCTGGCCGCCCTCTCCTCCAGGGCCAGGGCGGCATCAAGCTCGCCATGGGCCCAATAGGCTGTGGCCAGGGTATCGAGGATAAAGGCATTGTCCGCAAGAGCGGCGGCCTGTTCTGCCAGGGCAAGGGCCCTGGTCTTGTCGCGCAGGCCGGGTGCTTTCGCAGTCAGAAGCAGCCAGGAGAGGTTGTTGAGCAGCCCGGCATTTTCAGGTGCGCGCGCCAAAGCTTCATTGTAGGCGGAAAACGCCTGCACTTCCATGTTTTTGCCCAGATAAAAATCACCCAGCAAAATCAGGGCCGTGCCCTCCGCCGGCTTTTGTCCTGCTTCCTGGCGCAGCACAGTTTCAATGTATTGAATTTCCGCCTTGGCGGCAAGGCTTTCGCGGTCTGGCTGCAGGGCAAGGAGGGCCAGGCTTGCGAGAATGCCGAAATAGGCAGCCAGGGTCAGACGCAGCTTGCGCTGATGCGCCGGAATCAATCCGGGCTCTTGCTGGCAGCGCCTGAGAAAGGCCACCCGTTCATCCAGGGAAAAATGATGCCAGTTACGCTTTTCGCGCTTGCCGCCGCTTGCGCCGCCAATGGTATGAAAGGAGCTGATAAGTGCATCTGCGCCACCCAGGGCGCTGAACACATGGGTATCGGCCTGACGCTCGAAGTTGCGCAAAAAAAAGCCAAAGATAAAACGGAAGTAAAGCAGCACCAGGGCCAGAAGAGGCAAGGCGGTGATGGCATCGGCAACAGTTGGCGCTGGCAGCGGTATATGGCGCACCAGCAAGGGGAAAAAGGAAGAGGCTGTAATGCCCAGGCTCAAGAGGGGGGCAATCGCCATCAGACCCAGGCTGAAGGCGAAAAAGAGCGCCATATACCAAAGCAAGTGGTGGTGGCGCACATGGCCGATTTCATGGGCGATCACGCTTTTGAGTTCATCCTCGGAAAGCGTCATGGTCAGGGCCGGGGTAAAGAGCAGATAGCGCAAACCAGGCAGGATCCCCAGGATGCCTGCGGTCAGGGCATGGCCGCCCAGGTAAGGCCAGAAGTACAGCCCGGCGCGAAACTGCTGTGCCTGACAGAAACTGGAGATGCGCTCACGCAGGGGGCCTGGCGGAATGGGCCTGCAGTTCCACAGCCTGCGGATCAGGGGCGGCAGAAAAAAAATGAGCACCGCTATAAAAAAGAGGAAGACGAGCAATTCATTCCAAGGTGCGGGAACCAACTCCAGCACACCGGCAGGCAGGAGCAGGCGAAGGAGATCAAGCCCGGTCACCACCACGACCCATGGCAGCACCAGCGGCAGGTTCTGCTTGAGTTGCCGAAAGAGAAAGGCGCGGCGGCCGATGTGCTCGTAAAAGAGCTCCTGGTAGCGCACCCTGCCCCTGAGCCAGGAAAGCGCGAGCAGCCCAAAAAAGACCAGCAACCCGGCAAGATCGGCCAAACCCTGGGTAGCGCCCGACAGGGCCAGGGGTTTGAGATAGTATTTCAGATCAAGCCCGTATAAAAAAAAGAGAAAAATGGCAAAAGCGGAAGAAAAGGTGAATCGCTCGGCCCTGAAATAGGCTTCACGCTCCTGAACCCGGCTATAGGCGCGCTGCGAGAACATAACTTGCAGCACGCAGCCGAAAGCGTAGGCTAAAATGGCCCAGGGCGCTGCAAGCCACGGCTCCTGCGGGGTAGTACTCCCCGCGAGCAGAAAAACCACCCCAAGAAAATAGAATAGCTGCGCAGAAAGCATACAAAAAGAGCAAAGCAAGAAGTTCAGGCGCAAGGCCAGGGGCTTGATAATTCCGTTTCCAGATCAACGGAAATGTATCAAGGAGGCGAGGCAAATGCGACGCAGGCGTACATGAGGTGCGTCCTACGAGCATTTTCCGAAGCTGACACAGCTAGGGCTTTGATATGGAAATGGAATAACAGCAAGGGCCCATAATGCCGGTTCGCAGTGACTATAGCCACTCTTTCCCGCAAGAAAATCAAAAAACAGCCCGCTTGTGCCAGGCGTTAGTCCAGAAGTTCCGGAAAGCAACCACGCAGGTTGACCGTTGAAGCACTTTCATATTGTCAGTGAACACCTTGCCTGGTTAGCGGTCAGGGCACTGCAACCTATGCCAAATTTACTCTCATCAAGTCCTTTTCCGCACCAGCTTAAATATCTCCATTACCACAAGAATCACGACAGCCAAGCCCAACATCATCAACCACTGGCTGAAGCCAACGGGTCGGGTGCCAAGTATATTCTGCATAAAGGGCAGATACATGCTCAGTATGTGAATACCTTGCGCCGCCACCACACCTGCAAGCAAAACAAGATTTCGCCTGAGGGGAATTTTGAAGGCAGAGACGGATTCGGAGCGACAGTTGAAAACATGGACGTTCTGCGTCAGCACCATAAACAGCAAGACAAGATTTCGGGCTGTGTCTTCATCTGTGCCTTGAAGGGTTACCAGCCAATACCACAGACCAAAAGCGATGCCGCCAATGGTCAGGCCTGAAACCACGGTTTGCCAGATCATCTGGGCATTGAAAATTGACTCCTCAGTCGGCCGAGGTTTACGCTGCATCGCACCTGGCTCACCATCTTCAAAGGCTAGAGCCACGTCCTGAATGCCATTGGTCACCAGGTTGAGCCAAAGTAGTTGTACCGCTACCAACGGAATGGGCATACCTATCATAACCGCTGTCATGAACATCAAGACCTCTGCCGCACCAACGGAAACAAGCAGGTAAGCCACCTTGCGCACATTATCATAGGCAAAACGGCCCTCTTCCACGCCCGCCACGATGGAGGCGAAGTTATCGTCGGCAATAATCATCGAGCCAACTTCCTTAGCCACATCAGTGCCCGAGCCCATGGCCACACCGATATTGGCCCGCCGCAGAGCCGGGGCATCGTTGACTCCGTCGCCTGTGACTGCAACAAATTCCCCCTGCCGGATCAGCACATCGACAATCTCCAGTTTTTGGGTTGGCGATACCCGGGCAAAGACATGGGAGGATGCCACCAATTTTTCAAACTCAGGGCTGTCCGGCGCACCGGCCTCGCTTAACTCTGCACCGATTACTACCGGCTCTTTTTTATCAGACAGGCCCAGCTCACGGGCAATGGCGCCCGCAGTGGCAGGATGGTCGCCGGTGATCATCATTACCTGGATACCGGCCTTTCTGCATTTTTCTACCGACTCGACAGCCTCTGGCCGCAAGGGATCAATAAAGCCGACCAGGCCGTAAAAGATCAAACCGGAAGGATGGACCTCTTCACCATCAACCTCGCTGCCAAGACTTTCCGTCTCTGCTCCGGCCACGGCCAAGACACGCAAACCTTGTTCAGCCAGGTGCTGAACCTGATCCATAATGGCTGCGCGATCCAACTCCACAGGTGTCTCTTCACCTGCCATGCGATCGCAAAAATCCAGAATGGTTTCAGCAGCGCCCTTGGCAGCCACATGGTCAATGCCATCCTCTTCAAAATAAACAGCCGAATACTTGAGTTCGGATTCGTATGGTATCTGCCGGGTAATTGTGCTGCGCTTCCGCACTTCCTGGGGCTGTAGCCCAAGTTTGTAGCCCATGGCCAGAAAGGCGACGTCGATGGCGTCGCCGCGATAACGCCAGTCGCCTTCTTCCTGTTCCAGCGAACCTTCATTGGCAAGAATAGCCAATTCCGCCAGACGCTTGAGTTGGGATGAATCAGCAGGATCAATTTTTGCTCCTGCTGTGGCCTGGGCTTCCCCTTCGCCGTTGTAGCCTTCTCCTGAAAAATCAAAGGCCTGTCCATCTGGCAAAAGTACAGAGCGGACGGTCTGCTGGTTGACCGTCAGGGTGCCGGTCTTGTCGCTTGCGATCACCGTGCAACTGCCCAGACTTTCGACAGCTGTAAGCTTGCGCACGATAACATTGCGCTCAGACATGCGCTTGGTGGCAATGGAAAGGGCAACCGTTAGGGCAACGGGCAAACCTTCGGGAATGGTGGAGACCGACAGAGCAACAACCAAAAAGAAAATCGACGACAGATCATATCCCTGTTTCCATAAGAGCAGGGCCAGTCCAAGGCTGATCAATACCACCAGAATGCTGATGTGTTTGACGAAGCGCTCCATCCGCATAATCAGGGGAGGCTTGCCGCTTTCGGATTCCGACACGGTACGGGCGATCAGTCCCACCTGGGTATCTTCTCCAGTACCAATGACAATGCCGGCTCCCCTGCCCGCAGTGAGGGTAGAGCCTGCAAAGCTCATATTGCTGCGGTCACTGACCTGCGTGTCTTCAGGCAAGATTTCCAGCTTTTTTTCTGCAGCAATGGATTCACCGGTCAAAAAGCTCTCATCCGCAGTCAAGCTTTGTACTTCAACTAGGCGCAGGTCTGCCGGCACCTTATTGCCGGACTCAAGAAGAACAATATCACCGGGAACAACCTCTTCTGCGGGGATATCCACTTCTCTGCCGTCACGCCGAACCCGCGCCGTAACCTTGAGTAGTTTGTGTAAACCGGCCGCACTTCTTTCAGCCTGGTACTCCTGATAAGTTCCCAGGCTACTGTTCAGGACAATGACAAGCAGGATAAACAGCGAATCAACAACCTCTCCAATCAAAAGGGAGGCCACGGCTGCGGCAAGAAGAATGAAAATTAAAGGGTGCAGCAGTTGCTGCAGCAAAATGCCCCACACCGTAGGCGGCTTTTTTACGGGCAAAGCATTGGGCCCATACTCGTCAAGCCTGCGCCTTGCCTCCTCAGAAGTAAGGCCATCGGCGCTGCTGTGCAGTTTCTGGTACACCTGTTCAACCTCAAGGGTGTGCCAGTTGTTTGTCCTCAGTTCGCGCGTGGATTTCATTTCAGCTTCAGCCATAGGTATCACTCCTTAATCATTCCGTTTTTTTGGCGGATGGGAAATGTTCCCTAGGTACGATAGAATGCTCCATTACCTCCCGTTCACCAGCAATTCTTGCCTTTAACAGGATGTCCTGGTTGTTGGCAGGGCTAGGCAACAGCTCAATAAAACTAAAGGATTTCTCCGGATCTGTATGCAAAAACACGAAAAATACAGTTTTACCGGCACTGCACTGTTCTGGACAAAGACCGTGAAATCTGCATTTTTCGAATCGATTTGCGTCAAAAAATTGGAAGAATTGCGCAGAATCCTTGTGCTAAGAGGCCAAATCAGCTTACTATTCCTTGTATTCTACCTGTTGCTGGTCTGCTCAGGGCTGTGTCGCACAGCACCTTTTGTCTGTTTTTCCGATTTTTCTGGATATTGCCTTGCCTTGCGGGGAGCCGGAATCCTTTGCCGTTTAGCTGGTCTCGCATCACTTGACGATATCCAACCTTCTTGTTTGTGCAGCATGACCCGACCACGAATTTTTCGTGGTACGACCCTACACAAGTCACCTGTCTGAAACACGGTTTCAGTCGGACTTCCGGTTGTGGCCTTGGCGGCGACCGGTCCAAGACAGCTCCGGCTGGTTTGGTTCCTTCCTTTGCAACCTGCACAACGGAGAGCCCCATGAAAAATAAAAAACTGCTCAACCAACTGCGAAAAATTATTGCCCTTGATGCGGAGATTGAACAGATCCTGCTTTCGGAGCAGCCGCTTGAGGAAAAAAGATTGCTGTTGCGCAGTTATCTGGCTGGCCTGCTTTTACCCGAGCACGAACGCGACCGGGATCTGGCCCCTTTGGAATGGATTACCTGCCGGGACGCGATGTGGGTGTTCCGCAACATCCTTAACCCGCGTAACGAGGAATTGGCCGATTTTTCCATGTTGGCCTATATCAACAACCTGCTGCATGCTCCAAAGTCAAACGACCCACCCCCCAAGGCCGATTTCCTCGCCGAACTGACCCACCTGTTTCGGGGCATCCGTGGACAGGCCAAAATCTACACCGAAAAAGCACCCGCCTTTCTCCAGCACACGGGCCGAACCGCTGCGCGGTTGCGTTCCACCGATCTCTCGCGCATGGCCCGCAACGTACTTGCCGGCACCAGACGCTATCCCTGCGGCATGGATGCAGAACTGGTGCGCCAGCACAGCGGCAACAAGCAGAGGCTGCTCCAGGTTTTTGGCATTAGCGATCTGGAATGGAACGACTGGCGCTGGCACACCGCAAACATCATCCGCAGCGCCGCGCGGTTGCGCGAACTGGTCACCCTGTCGGACGAAGAGTTTACGGCCATCGAAAACGCCCAGGCAAAGCGTGTCCCCTTTGGTATCACGCCCTATTACGTGTCCCTCATGGATGTGGACAATACCGGCACCTGGGATCGGGCGATCCGGGCCCAGGTATTACCGCCCGGCCAATATGTAGAACGGATGACCGCCATGCGCGATGATCCCGATTGCTCCCAGGACTTTATGGTCGAAAGCGATACCTCGCCCATTGATGGCATCACCCGGCGCTATCCGCAAATTGTCATCCTCAAGCCAACCCTCTCCTGCCCGCAAATTTGCGTATACTGCCAGCGCAACTGGCAAATTGAGGACGCCGCTATCGAGAGCACGGCATTAGGTGGCCAGAAACTTGAAAAGGCGCTTGACTGGATTGCAAAGACCAAAGAGATCAGCGAGGTGCTTATTACCGGTGGCGATCCCTTGCTGCTCTCTGATGAGCGGCTGGAAATGATCCTGGCCCGGTTAGCCCAAATGGGGCATGTAGTGCGTATCCGTATCGGGACACGCACCCTGGTCACCCTGCCACAGCGCATTACCGAGTCTTTGGTGCGTTCCATTACCCGATTCCATGAGCCTGGCCGCAGGGAGATCGTGATCGTTACCCACTTCGAACACACTGCTGAAATAACACCGGAGGCCATGCGGGCTGTGCAGCGTTTCCGGTTGTTTGGAGTTTCGGTCTACAATCAGCTGGTGTTCACCTATTACAACTCGCGCCGCTTTGAGACCGCGGCATTGCGCCAGCAATTGCGCCTGATCGGCGTAACCCCCTACTACACCTTCAACACCAAGGGAAAAGAAGAAACAGATCTTTACCGGGTGCCAATTGCCAGGTTGCTGCAGGAGCAACAGGAAGAAGCACGCCTCTTTCCAGGTATGGTGCGCACTGACGAGATCGTCTTCAACGTGCCCAGGCTGGGCAAGAATTACCTGCGCGCCGGCCAGAACCGGGATGTAATCTCCATCCTGCCGGATGGGCGGCGGGTATACGAATTCCACCCTTGGGAAAAGCAGCTAACTCTGATGGATACCTATGTCTACACCGATGTATCGATCTATCGTTACCTGCGGCGACTGAAGGCAGACGGCGAACAACTGCGCAACTACGGCACGATCTGGTACTATTATTAGAATAGGCTGCAGGCTAATTCCAGTTTCATATCAAGACGCTCTCTATGTTGGCGCTGGTGGCCCAGGTGCAGGCCCTGCGCCTGTGGGTGGTGGATGGGAAGATGGGTTTTGTTGTCTACCGCCCGGATATGGATGCGTGTTAGCCAGATTTTTATTGCTTTATAGCGGCCTTATATTCTCCACCAGCACCCACAATGCTCGCGCAGCCCGTCGCAGGCCAGCGCCAAAACCCACAAAATACGTGCCGAAAAGCTTTACTCCACCGCCGCAACGGACTAGTATGGCGACCTTGATCAATCTCCACTCCCGTCGCCATGCTGCCAGCCCTAGCCTCGCACACCCGCACCCGTAAAAGTAAACCCCTGCTCTTCACCGCCACCTGCGCCACTGGTCTTGAACAACTGGTCAGCGAAGAAATCGCGGCCTGCGGCGGTCAGCACATTCAGGTCAAACCCGGTGCGGTCAACTGGAGCGGCAGCACCCTGGAAAGCGGCTATCGCGCCTGCCTGTGGTCGCGTTTTGCCTCGCGTATCCTTTTGGAACTGGCCCGTTTTGATGCACCCGACACCGACGCCCTCTATGAACACAGCGCAAAGGTACTGTGGGATGAGCACCTGAGCGTTAAGAAGACTTTTGCCGTCCACAGCACGCTGATCAATGCGGCCATTCCCCATTCGCAATTCGCGGCCCTGCGCGTGAAAGACGCCATTGCCGACCAGTTCCGCCGCCGTTTCGGCAAGCGGCCCGATGTGAACACCTTAAGTCCGGATCTGCGCTTCAATTTGCATGTACAGGGCACGAGTGCAAGTCTGGCGCTCGATCTTTCCGGCGAAAGTCTGCATCGACGCGGCTACCGCATGGCCACAGGCGAAGCCCCGCTAAAGGAGACCCTGGCAGCGGCTCTGGTGCGTTTTTCCGGCTGGCTTGAGCAGGTAGAAGAAGAACCGATTTTACTGGACCCGATGTGCGGCGGGGGTACACTTCTGATTGAAGCTGCTCTGATGCTGGCCAACAGCGCCCCGGGCCTGCAACGCAAACGCTTTGGCTTTATGGGTTGGAACAAGCACGACCACAAACTGTGGGAGCATCTGATTGCCGAGGCATTGGAGCGTGAGGCCGCAGATGAGCCCAAGCAGTGGCCGCAATTCATCGGTTACGATGCCGACCCACGCGCAGTGGCCGCTGCCCGCAAGAATGTGATTGCCGCTGGCCTGCGCGATGTGATTGTTATCCGCCACCGGCCTCTGGCGCGCCTGAAGAGCCCCGGCCCCAAGGGCTGCATCCTCACCAATCCGCCCTATGGCGAGCGGCTCTCGGAAAAGGAGGCAGTGCGCTACCTCTACCGCTCTCTGGGCCGCAGCTACCGCAACTATTTTCCCGGCTGGCGCTTTGCTTTTTTTACCGCCAATCCGGAATTTGCC
>CAZEIT010000046.1:0-9384 GCA_964512515.1 uncultured Desulfobulbus sp. | reverse complement strand
GCTATCAAGGCATGAAACGCATCCGACCCGGAAAAAAACCAACCTAGATGGGCGCCACAACCCCGGCACAACCCCAATTGCCAGAGATAACCGGCAAACCAGGTGAACTCGCTGCTTTTCTTGCCCACAACCTGTACTCCAGGAGCCCGATGAAAACAGCGGATATCAAAAAGCAGTCCTGCCGGGTTGAAGAACACATGACGATGTCTGCTGTTGATAAAGGCAGTTTCTGCACTATTGGTCAGGGAAAATTGGCACCGGCTGCAGCGGATGGGACGGACGGATTCGTCAGCTTGCTCGGTGTTCTGCTGCTGGGAGGAGAAAGGGGCCCGGTTGCCACTGGTGAGCGGGTTGCCAGGCCCCTTGCGCAAGCTATAGGTTTGATGTGGCGTTTGCGTGGGGAATGTGAGAGCCATAGTAGCGGACAATGGCGTCCACCAGATCAGCGATGGTGTGCTGTTGTGGCTGGATATGGGTGGTAATGCCATATTCCTGCAGAGTGGCTGCTGTTACCGGGCCAATGGCGGCAATGCGGGTTTCGCCCAAGAGTTGTTGCAATGCTGCCGCATCTTCACAGCCCAAAAGGGCAAAACAGTTACGCACTGTTGAGGAACTGGTGAAGGTAAGTACATCAACAGTACCTGCGCTCAATTCTTGCCGCAACTCCTTGCCGGATGTGCCAGCCGGAACATTGCGGTACACAGGCGCAATGCTCAGTTGCGCACCGGCTGCGGCAAGTTTTTCCGCTAGCACCTTACTTGCCGCCAGGGCCTGGGGCAACAGGAATCGGCGGCCAGCCACATCACCCTGGGCAAGGAGCGCATCGGCCAGGCCTTCGCCAGTAAACTGTTCCGGCAGAAAATCGGCCACCACTCCATATTGTTCCAACACCTTGGCGGTGGCGGTGCCCACCGCGGCAATACGCGATGCGGCAAGCGCCCGACTATCCTGCCCCGATTCCCGCAGGCGACGAAAAAAATAGTTGACCGCGTTGGGGCTCGTAAAGAGCAGCCAGTCATAGTTTGGCAACTGACCCAGGGCCGCATCCAGCAGCGAGTAGTCGTCCAGCGCATGAATGTCAATGGTAGGGCAATCCAGGCAGACTGCGCCCAGTTATTCCAGTTGATGCACAAGTTCACTGGCCTGGCTGCGGGTGCGGGTCACCACGATGCGCCGGCCAAAAAGGGCGCGCCGCTCAAACCAGTTGATACGGTGGCGCAATTGCACCACCTCGCCGACCAGAACCAGGGCCGGAGGCTTGACATCGTTTTCCAGCACCAGATCGCTGATGGTGGCCAGGGTACCGATCAGGGACTCCTGCTTCGGGGTTGAGGCCCAGCGCACTACGGCTACCGGAGTTTCGGGCGCACGCCCGGCTGCCATCAATTTACGAGTGATTTCGGGCAGATTTTTAATGCCCATATAAATAACCAGAGTACCAGCCCCTGTGGCCAGTTTTTCCCAATCGATGGTGGAAAATTTCTTCTCCGGATCCTCATGGCCAGTAACAAAGGCCACCGAGGCTGTGTATTCGCGATGGGTGATGGGGATACCGGTATAGGTTGCCGCTGCCGAGGCGGAAGTCACCCCGGGCACCACTTCAAAATCCACGCCCTCGGCAGCCAGTTCTTCGATCTCCTCGCCGCCGCGACCAAAGATGAAGGGGTCTCCCCCCTTGAGTCGCACCACCATTTTGCCGGACTTGGCATGCTCAACCAAAAGCTTGTTGATGCCTTCCTGGGTATAGGCGTGTAAACCGCCACCTTTTTTGCCGGCATAGATGAGAGTGGCATCCTCGGGCACGTAGCGCAGCAGCCTGGGATTGGCCAGATAATCGTAGACCACCACCTCGGCCCGCTGCAGCAGTTCCTTGCCGCGCAGGGTCAAAAGACCAGGGTCGCCAGGTCCTGCCCCCACCAGATAGACCTTGCCCGTACAAGATGACTCCACGGCATGCGCCTGGGGCGAAGCGGCCTTGTCCACAGTTGAACCCTCCACAAAAACCAATCAGGAAAGTGAGGCCTGGTACACGGCCTCAAGAATCGTTTTGCCACCGCGACCCAGCAACTCTTCGGCGAGTTCCCGGCCCAGCCGGCCCGCTTCTTCCGCAGGCGCTGCGTACGTCTCCCGCAGCAGAGTCGTGCCATCAACCGAGGCAATCAACCCACTCAGGGAAAGCTGCCCCTGGTTCAGGCTGGCGTGTGCGCCAATAGGTACCTGGCAGCCGCCTTCAAGCCGGGCCAGATAGGCCCGCTCCGCTGCCACGGCAACCGCTGTCTCCGAATGATGCAGGGGCTGCAGTTGAGCTAAAAGTTCAGCATCGCTTGTGCGCAGTTCAATGCCAAGGGCACCCTGGCCAATGGCAGGCAACATCTGCTCGGGGGGCAGCAGGGCAGCTATGCGCGCCTGCATGCCCAAGCGGCGCAAACCTGCTCCGGCAAGAATAATAGCGTCAAAATCACCATTATCAAGCTTGCCCAGGCGGGTGCCAACATTGCCGCGCAGATCCAGCATCTTGAGATCCGGTCGCAGGGCAAGTAGTTGCGCCTTGCGCCGCAGGCTGGAAGTACCCACCACTGCACCCTGGGGCAGGGCTTCCAGGCTGGCATAACGGACTGAAACAAAGGCATCCCGCGCCTCTTCCCGCTGGGGCACTATGCCGATGTGCAGGCCATCCGGCAGCACGGTCGGCACATCCTTCATGGAATGCACCGCCAAATCAATACTGCCCGCCAGGAGGGCCTCCTCGATTTCCTTGACAAAAAGCCCCTTGCCTCCAATTTTGGCCAAGGGCACATCCAGAATACGATCTCCCTTGGTGCTGATGCGCACCAGTTCCACGGTCACACCCGGCAAGAGCTGCTGTATTTGCTCCTGCACCCATTCAGATTGGGTCAAAGCGAGCTGGCTCGCCCTGGTTCCGATACGCAGGCACTGCTTCACGCTCTGCTCCTCCATAAACACACACGCTCCATTAACGGTCCCTCTCCTCCTCGCTGCAGGCATCCAGAAGAGCTGCAGCCAAAAGCGGCAGCATCAGCTCATGATGCCCGGTGAAGTGAAAACCCTTGCCACCTTCCAACGTGGGGCGCTGCACCACATTGACCGAGGGCCGGTAATGGCGGATGAAATCAAAATTGGCGGTGGTAAACTGGCGCACCTCATGGCCGAGGTTGCGTACCACGGTCAATGCCTTCAAAAAAACCTCGGGCAGGAGCACTGCCGAGCCAAAGTTGAGGTAGACTCCGTCCTCAAGCCCGCTCACTAGACGGCAGAACAGGCGGAAGTCATGGTGCCCGGCCTTGCCGATGGCTGCACCATCCGCACCTGGGTGGATATGGATGATGTCGGTGCCCATGGCCACATGCACGGTTACCGGAATATTCAGACTGGCGGCGCTGGCAAGGAGGCTCTGGTCGTTGTGTGCAAAATTTTGCGCCAAGAGCATTTCCCCTACCCCCTGACCTATCCCAATACCACGGCGGCTGGCATCAACAATGGCCGCGTTCAGCACCTCGCCGGTTTCTCTGGCCGCGCCAAAGGCGCCGGAACCGAGCACCGCACCGACCTCCTCTGAAGTACGCCCGGCCATGGCTAGTTCTGCGTCATGGATAATGCCTGCGCCATTGAGCGCAAGTGCACTGATGAATCCCTGGCGCATCAGGCCAATGAGCACGGGGTTCAACCCCACCTTGATCACATGCGCACCCATGCCCACCACAATGGGCCGCCCTTGCCCCTTGGCCGTGGCAAGCCGGGCCACCAGATCCGGAAAATCTTTGCCTGCCAATTGCTGCGGCAGGGCCGCCATCCACTGGCGCAAACTCATGCCCGCCTGCATGGGCGCGGCAAAATCCGCCAATGAAACCTTGGAATGGCGTTCGTGCACGGAATAGGTGCGCAGCCCTTCAAAACTCAGTGGCTCAATCGGGTACTGGCTCATAACACCTCAGGAGTGGGCAAACATCTGCCGCTCTACCAGTTCGCAGAGCAGGTGTTCGATGAAAAGATGGGTTTCCTGGATATGTGGGGTGGCGTCGCTGGGCACGTTCAGCACAATATCGCAAAGTGGAGCAAGGCTGCCGCCGGGGCATCGCACCCCGCCGGTGAGCGCGGCCCGTTGCATGCCGATCAGACCTGCCGCTTCCATTCCCCTCAGCACATTGGCTGAGTTGCCCGAGGTGGAAATGCCGAGAGCAAGATCTTCCTTTTTGCCAAGTGCCTCAATCTGCTTGGCAAAGACCTGCTCAAAGGAAAAATCGTTGCCGATTGCGGTCAGCGCCGAGCTGTCGGTGGTCAGCGCCAAGGCAGGCAGAGGACGACGATCAATCAGGTAGCGGTTAACAAATTCAGCCGCCATGTGCTGCGCATCGGCCGCGCTGCCGCCATTGCCAAAGATAAGCAGTTTGCCGCCGGCCTCCAGGGTAGCGCGGATCATGCCGGCCAGCCGCAGCATATCTGCCATGGAAGCCCGGACAAAGTCTTCCTTGGCGGCAATGGAACGCTTGAGCCTGTCAAGAATCAATGACTGCGGATCCATGTGCATCCAGGGTTGCCAAACAAGAAGAAGGCGCCCTGCCCGACATCGCAGGCAAGGCGCCAGGAGTAGCTAGTCGTCAAAACCGGGAATCAGGCCAGTTCCTTCAGGATCAGAGCGGTCACATCTTTGATGGGCACCGAGCCGTCCACGGAAATCACCTTTGCATTGCCTTTGTTCTTGAAGTAGTTCACAGCCGCCATAGTGCCGGTCTTGTCGTCATAGTAGATATTGTGGCGCTTGTTGATGGCTTCTTCATCCTGGTCATCGGCGCGGGTGGAAAGCTCGCCGCCGCATACCCGGCATACCAGTTTGCCGTCCTTTTCCACTGGCTTGATGGCGTCAAAGGCAATGTGGTTAGGGTGGTTGTTGTCATTGGCGCAGAGGCGGCGTCCCATGATGCGCTCCTTGGCCACCTGCCGGTCCAGCACAATTTCAACCACATAGTCGAGCGCCATGCCGGCATCGCTGAGCGCCTTGTCAAGCGCCTCTGCCTGGGCAAGCGAGCGGGGGAAGCCGTCCAAGAGCCATCCTTTTTCCTTGGATTTCCCCAAAGTCTCCAGCACCATTGGGATGGTGATTTCATCGGGCACCAGGTCGCCGCGGTCAATATAGGCCTTGGCCTTTTTGCCGAGTTCGGTGCCGCCCTTGATGTGCTCCCGGAAAATCGCGCCGGATTCGATATGGTCAGTGCCATATTTCTCCTTGAGAATTGCGCCCTGGGTGCCTTTACCACTGCCATTTGGTCCAAAGATAAGAATATTCATGCCCGCTCCTTGCTGCAGAGGTATGGAGGATGCTCGCATCCACCGGATAAAAAGAAAAAAGAAAGTTGTAACGACAAATAGAAACTATAACCGAGCTTCTTGGAAGATGTCACGAAAATTGATGAATCCCATTCTCTTCATATTCTATGGCATTGTCCCTGTCCATACCCACAGAGGCGCCCCCTGCCTGGCAGTAAAGCGTGGTATATTTTGACAAGCGCCAGGAAAGCGGGTAGAAATTGGGGCACATTGCAACTCTCCCTTTTACTGGCTGCGCGGGGTACTGATGAAGGATATCAAGGTTGGACTGATAGGATTTGGCACAGTTGGTCAGGGCTTGGCGGAAGTACTCTTGATGCAGCAAGAGCGCCTGCCCAAACGCACGGGCATGCGCATAGACCTGAGCGCCATTGCCGACAAAAGCATCAAGTCCCTGCCGGAGCGCTTTAGCCATATCCCATTGGTGCAAAATGGCCAGGATGTTATCAACAATCCAGACATTGATATCATTGTCGAACTGATCGGCGGCGTTGAGCCGGCTAAGAGTTTTATGCTTGCCGCCATTGCCCAGGGTAAGCACGTGGTTACTGCCAACAAGGCGCTCCTGGCCCAGGAGGGCCGCGACATCTTTGCCGCGGCAGCGGCCAAGGGAGTGGCGGTTGGCTTTGAGGCCAGCGTAGGCGGCGGCATCCCTGTGATTAAGGCGCTGCGCGAGGGGCTGGTGGCCAACCGCATCCTTTCCATCAGCGGCATCATGAACGGCACTGCCAACTATATATTAAGCCGCATGACCGATGAGGGTATTCCCTTTGGCGAAGTGCTGGCCGAGGCGCAGCGGCTTGGCTTTGCCGAGGCCGACCCAAGCTACGACGTGGAAGGCATCGACACCGCGCACAAGCTCGCCATTTTGATGAGCATGGCCTACGGCATGCATATCACCCACCGGGAAGTGAATACCGAGGGCATCAGCAGCATCGAACCGCTGGATATCGAACTGGCGCGCGAATTCGGTTACCGCATCAAGCTCTTGGCCATAAGCCGCAACCATGGCGACCATGTGGAGGCACGCGTACACCCGACCATGGTGCCGCAGGATCATCTGCTGGCCTCCATCAATGGCGCCTATAACGCCATCCACTTCCATGGCGACTGCGCCGGCAACATCCTGCTTTACGGCCTGGGCGCGGGCAAGGTGCCCACTGGCAGCGCCGTGGCCGCAGATGTGGTGGATATTGCCCGCGACATCGCCTGCGGCTCGATCGGCCGCATCCCGCCCCTGAGCTATTTGCCGGATCAGTTTTCGGCTCGCCGCATCACTCCCATGGACGAGCTCTACGGCCCCTACTATTTCCGCTTCACCGTGCTGGATCAGCCTGGGGTGCTGGCCCGCATTGCCGGTATCCTGAGTGAACAGGATATCAGCATCGAATCGGTTATCCAGAAGGGCCGCAAGGAGAGCGGCGGCGCAGTGCCCCTGGTGATTGTTACCCATGCAGCCAGGGAATCCTCCATCAAGCAGGCTCTGGAACAGATAAGTACCCTTGAGGCGGTGACCGCGCCAGTGGTTAAAATCCGCATCCTGGATGAAGAATAAGGGTAGGACCAGCCGTGAAATACATTCTTCTTATTGGCGACGGCATGGGCGACGTGCCGCAGGACAGCCTGGGCGGTCAAACACCGCTTGAGGCAGCGGCCACCCCTACTATTGACCGTCTGGCTCCGGCCTCTGAGTTACTTTTGGTGCACACCGTGCCAGAAGGTTTCCCACCGGGCAGTGACGTGGCCAACCTTTCCCTGCTTGGTTACGAACCGCAGGAAGTATACAGCGGTCGCGCGCCCCTGGAGGCAGCAAGCCTGGGCGTGGAACTCGCGCCAGAAGATACAGCCTTCCGTTGCAACCTGGTGCTGGTAGAACAGGCAAAAAATGGCCTTATCATGGCTGATTACAGTGCTGGCCACATCAGCACCGAAGAAGCGCGGGAGTTGATCGAGGCCCTCAAGGCCGCTTGTGCCCAAACCCAGATTTCCCTCTATCCAGGGGTCAGCTACCGCCATCTCCTGGTGCTGCATACGCCGCTGCCGCCGCAGTTCAGCACAGTGCCTCCGCATGACCACAGCGGCCAGGATGTGAGCAGCTTTTTCACCTCCTACCAGCAGGTGGAGGCACTGAAGCAACTCTATGCCTGCGGCCCGGATATTTTGGCCAACCACCCGGTTAATCAAAAGCGGCGGGCAAAAGGTAAGGCCGAGGCCAACTTCTTCTGGCTCTGGGGTGAAGGCAAGCGCCCAAGCATGTCCACGCTCAAAGAGCATTACGGCTTACAGGGCGGCATGATTTCGGCGGTGGATTTACTCAAAGGTATCGGCGTGCTGAGCGGGCTTGAAATTATTAATGTGCCTGGGGCCACCGGCTATCTCGACACCAACTATGCGGGCAAGGCGCAGGCAGCACTAGGCGTACTCGCCGAAAAAGACTTTGTCGCCGTGCACGTGGAAGCCCCCGACGAATGCGGCCACCAGGGTCTGTTACCGGAAAAGATGCAGGCCATAAGCGATTTTGACCGCCAAATCGTTAGGCCCATTGTTGAGGAAATGGAGCGACGGAATGAGCCCTTCCGCCTGGTGGTGACTATGGACCACTACACCCCCCTGCACCTGCGCACCCATGTGGACTGGCCGGTGCCAATGCTTCTCTTCGATTCGCGTAGCCGCAGCACAGGCGGCCTGGCCTACAGCGAAGCCAACGCACGCCAGGCTGTGGAGCAAAGCGGCCGCAGCTTTGCCTCGGGTCGAGCCTTTTTTCAATATTTTGTGGAACAACAGGGCGCGTGAACAAGCTTAGTACCACTCTGATTGCACCGGTTTTCACCACTGCGTACCGGGTTATTTACGGCGACACCGATGCGGCGGGAGTGATGTACAACGCCAACTATCTGCGGCTCTTTGAAATCGGCCGCACCGAGATGATGCGCGCTTGGGCCATGCCTTATCGGACCATGGAGGACCTGGGCTGCATCCTGCCGGTTACGGAAAGCTATCTGCGTTTCAAGGCCCCTGCCCGCTATGACGATCTGGTGGACATCGGCGTATCCCTGGTTGAGGCCAGCCGCCTCACCTGCCGCTTTCATTACCAGATCAGCCGCAAGGATGGAGATGAAACGGCAACGCTGCTCACCAAGGGCTTCACCGTGCACGCCTGCGTCAACCGCGAGGGTTCGCTCACGGCCTTTCCCAAACCAATCAAAGAGGCCATTGGCTTAATCTTGGCCAAGCAGATAGATAGTGCTCGCTGACTTGGCAGACTTGTGGGGGGTATCTTTTCTTGACAGATCTGAATTACATGGTAAAGTGCGCTTTCGCGATGCGGGGTGGAGCAGTCTGGTAGCTCGTCGGGCTCATAACCCGAAGGTCAGAGGTTCAAATCCTCTCCCCGCTACCAAGTACATTCAAGGACTTACGGCTTTCGCCTGTGAGTCCTTTTTTTATTGAGTAGGCTTTTTAGTCGGCTCCTCGCCTCAAAAGCAGAACCGTCCGAACGGGTCTTTTGCCAGATCCACGAATAGTATCTCGTAAAGATCATTTGTAAGCTTCCGTGCCCGAGCATTTCCTGCACCCAGCCGAACACTTCTCCGCTATCGATAGCCAGCGTAGCGAAGGCATGCCGGATTTGAATAGGCGGTCTATACGTTACCCCGGCTTGTTTAAGAGCCGGTTTCCAGATTACTTCCCGATAATGATCCGTCGTCATCAAGACCCCCTTCCCGGTCGCGGAAAACATACTCGTCCTCCGGCGCGATGGATCGTAGCGCCTCGTAAACCGGCGTCAGCATATCCACATCCCTTTTCGATTTCTTCGTCTTAGCACGGCCCGTTTTCCCGTAAACCAGGGTTTCGCGGATTTTCATCAAACGCCTAGCAAAATCTATATTCTCCCACTTTAATCCGCCCTCTCCCCGAACCGCATACCGGTAAAGAACGCGGTAACGGTAAAAGGGATATAGTGTTCGGGCATCGCGTCGAGTTAGCTGGTCGGGTTTTGTGAGACATCCTGAGGGATAAAATAAGCAATGATCTGATTTG
>CAZEIT010000045.1:4332-9401 GCA_964512515.1 uncultured Desulfobulbus sp. | reverse complement strand
CAGCAGACCGCAAAAAACTTGTTCAAGCGCGAATCGCGCAGCATTCCGGCCAAAATCAAGGAGCTGCTGCAGGCATTTCGCCTGGAACACCGCTATTCCAAGGAAAAGATTCTCGAATTCTACTGCAACCAGTTTTATGTGAGCGGCAATGGTCACGGCCTGGGGGTGGCGGCGCGCTACTTTTTCGATAAGGAGCCAGCCGAGCTGAGCTTGGTGGAGGCGGCCTTTATCGCTGGCAGCGTCAAACGGCCAAACTACTACAATCCGTTTTTACAGAAAAACCGGGAAGACCCGATCGAAACCAAAAAACGGGCCATGGAGCGGGTGCGTTATGTGCTGCAGCAGATGCTCAGTGAGCGCATGATCACCCAGGATGAATTTCTGGCAGCGCGCACCACTGAGATCGAATTCAAGCAGGGCAAGATGTCCTACGAACAAAATGCCACCATGGATCTGGTCAAGGAAGGAGTCAGCTCGCCCATCCTTGCGGAATACCTGGAAGAAAACGGCATCTCCAACATCTCCACCTCTGGCGCGCGCATCATTACCACCATTGATAAAGAACTGCAGCATAAGACCGTGGCTGCCCTGCGCAGCCAGCTCTCCCAGTTGGATGTAGTGCTCAGGGGCTATACCCGCAGCGAAGTGCAGCAGGAATATGCAGAGCTCAGCTACAGTGGCGATGAAGATATCGCCCCCGGCGCCTTTGTTTTTGGCACCTTTACCGGCGCGGATGCGGCAAATGGTCTTTTGGGGGTGCAACTGGCCGGTGAGCGCCGGGCATATATCGCGACTGATGGCTTTGATAACCTGGCAGGATCCTTGGCCATTCACCGTCAGGGCCCCTGGGCCAAGGCAGCCGCAGCCCATAAAAACGCCCTGCGGGCCCAATTGCAGCCTGGCGACAAAATATATGCGAGTGTGCGTGAAACACCAGGCCCGGGCGGTGAGCTGCTGCTCGATCTTGAACGCTATCCCAAGGTGGAAGGCGGGGCCATTGTGCTTAAGCAGGGGGCGATCAAGGCCATCAGCGGTGGTATGTCCAACGTGCATTTCAACCGGGCTACCAGCGCACGCCGGCTGATGGGTTCAGCCTTCAAACCCTTCCTCTATGCCGCTGCCCTGCAGCTTGGCTGGAGCCCGGTGGACATGCTCAACAACCGCCGCAACGTGTTCGTATTCATGGATCAGCCCTATTTTCCGCGTCCCGACCATGCCAGCCCCTTTACCGAGGTAACGCTTAGTTGGGCCGGGGTGACCTCGGAAAACCTGGCCACTGTGTGGTTGCTCTACCACCTTACTGATCGCCTGGAATTTCCTGCCCTGCGGGAGATTGCCCAGCAGGTGGGTATGGCCCCCAAGGCAGAAGGGAACAGTCAGGAAAGCTATGAGCAGTACAAAAAACGTATGCAGAGCGAGTTTGGCCTGTGGGTATCCAAAGGGATGGTGGATCAGGCCGCCTACGATGCTGCGGTGCGCAGCCTGAAAACGGACTTTCTTTTTGCCGGTAATCAGCAGGAGTATGACCGGCTGACTCGCCTTCCTTATGGTTACAATTACAACAAATATGCAGGGGTTGTGCGCGCTAACCGTAGCGGCGACAAGCCTGCGGATGTGCAGCGCAATGCGGGCCTGCTCTTTCCTTCTTTTCTGGGCATCCGCGCCCGCTTGCCGCAGATGGTAGCCTACCGGCAGTATGTGCACAGCTATAAACCGCTTGTCGATCTAGACATGGCTTTCGACAATCCGGAGTTTGCCGCCGCCATCAGCGAAAGCGAAAGGGGTTTGCGTCAATCTGACGGCGGAGCCCAGGGAGCGCTCTACCGCACTGGCACCGGCACGGTTATCTTCAGTCTGCGTAATGATGTGCCCGAAGGCTGGCTGGCCATCTCGCCCCGTGATCTGCAGACACAGTTCACCATTATGGGGGCAGCCGAGGAACACGCCTTTTGGCAGCGGGTGCTCCTGGAAGGGGTGCTGAGCGCAGAATCGCTTGCCCAGGTGGAACAGCGCATGCAGGAAGAAAGCAAGCGCTTTGATATCAACCGCGCCTATTCCCTGGATGTGCTCAGTGAATTGCGCGATTTCCGGGTCATGCTCAACCTGCAGTACCTGATTCATCTGGCCCGCGCCTGCGGGGTCGAGAGTACTATCGAGCCGGTGCTCTCCCTGCCGCTGGGCTCCAATGTGGTCACTCTGTCGGAGCTTGCCCGGGTCTATGAGGCGATAATCACCGGCAACCGCTATGACCCGGCCGATGGCGAGGTGATGGGCCGGCTGGAAGGCGAGAGTCGGGTTGATCGCGACGGACCCTCGCTCATAGGCCGCATTGTCACGCCCGAAGGCCGCGAGGTCTACAACCGCAAGGCCTATGCAACCCGCATATTTGATGGCCGCACCTCTGCCGCTATCGGCAGTATCCTGCAGAATACCGTGGCCTATGGTACCGGCAAGTACGCTGCCGATAATGTGGCCCTGCACAGCAGCGATCCGGACAAGGAAAAAAAGTTGGCCCAGATCAAACGGGCACTGCCACTCATGGGAAAAACCGGCACAGCCAACGAATATCGCAATGCCGCCTTTTTGGGGTATGTGCCGGTGCTGTCCCAGGACGATCCATCTGTATTGAGCCTGGAGGATGGCTATACAGTGGGCGTGTACACCGGTTATGACATCAATCTGCCCATGGTGCAGGGCGCGGCCCGCATTGGCGGCTCACGCGGAGCCTTACCCGCCTGGAGTGCCATTGCCCAGGCCCTGATCGACTTTGAGCAGATTGGCGACAAAGTGGATATGGCGGATCTACAGTTCAACACCGGCTTACCGTTGCGCTATCCTGAGGTGGAGCAGACTTTTTTACCGGTAGACCCGAAACAGGGTGGGGCAGTGGTCAGGGGCAAGGCCGGTCTGCGCCAGCAGGCTGCTCCTCCTTTTCCGGCAAGCCTGGATGTGGGCGAGCAGGATAAAGGAGTATTTGAACCTGAGCGTAACTTTGCGCCATTTTGGCGCACGCAAGAGGCCAACTAAGCATCTGTTCTCCAGGCTGTTCAAAAGTCAGCGGGTCGTCAGATGTCAGAAACAAAAAGATCACCAATACATACTACTCGCCGCAGACGCTTTCCCGCAGCATCCACAACCAAGGTTACTCTTTGGAGCCAATCTGTGGCGAGTTGGCTATCACCAAACTCGCCAGCCGTTATGACCAGCATCTCAATATGCTTGCCGGCCTGATCATCTATACCTGCAGGCGATTTACAGCCAGAAGGAGCACGGCGAATCGGCCATGCAGGGTCAGGCCAATCAGAAGCCTATACAGGCAAGTTCCTACCGGACATTGTTGCCTTTTTCTAAGGAACTGAGTGCTGGCCATGGATAGCCACACACAAAAATTTGTTGAAAAAATGCAGGCTTGCAGGCTTTGTCCGAGAAACTGCGGCATAAACCGTCTGCAGGGCGAACATGGCTATTGCCGCTGTGATCATCAGCAGCACATTGCCTCCATTACCCTGCATACCGGTGAGGAGCCGGTTCTGAGCGGGCCGAACGGCATGTGTAATGTCTTTTTTTCCCACTGCAATCTGCAGTGCATCTACTGCCAGAACCATCAAATTTCCTGTAACGATGTGGTTCTAACAAGGGAGCAATGGAACCTGAAGGGCGCAACCAGGCAGATCAGCCGTATGCTGGCACGCGGAATCAGGCACGTGGGCTTTGTCTCGCCGTCACACCTGGTGACGCAGATGGTGGCCATAGTGGAGGCCCTGTGGCAGGAGGGCTGGAAGCCGGTGATCGTCTATAATTCCAACGGCTACGACAAGGTCGAAACCCTGCGGCAACTGGAGGGGCTGGTTGATGTGTATCTGCCGGATTGCAAATACATGGATGCCGGCCTGGCAAAGGAGCTGTCGGACGCGGCGGATTATCCGCAGGTCGCGGCCAAGGCCTTGCGCGAAATGTACCGGCAGATGGGGCCGGTCCTGCATCTGGATGCAGATGGGCTGGCGCTCAGGGGCATGATTGTGCGCCATCTGGTGTTGCCGGGGCAGGTGGCCAACAGCTTACAGGTATTGCGCTTTCTTGCGGCCGAACTCTCACCAAAACTGACGCTTTCGCTCATGGCCCAGTATCGGCCCATTGCTGCAGTGGCGGCCCATCCGCACCTCAGGCGGCGGCTCAATTGTGAGGAATATGCGGTTGTGATGCGGGAAATGGAAAAACTTGGTTTTAATGATGGGTTTGTGCAGGAATTGGTGAGTGCTGATTATTACTGGCCGGATTTTTCCAAGCCAGATCCCTTTAATGATACAGAAGTTTAGTTTTTTTCAGCGCTCCATATCTTCAAGTTCCATAAAACCAGCCAGCCTTGATGGAATCTGTACGAAATTGACATCATCAAACACAAAAAAAACATAATCCGGGCGAATACGCTTGATAAGAGCGGCAAACACTGCTCTTTGCTCATGCTCTTGGATGCTGTTCAAATCAAGAAAATACACATGCTCAAAACACCTGGCCAGGTGCGGGGCCAAGGAAAGGCCAAAGGAGTTGGCAATCATGAGTACAGATTTTGAGCTGAGGCTGCTCTCCGCCTTGATGTGGTTCAGGCGGACTTGGGCGCTGAATTCCTTGAGCCAGCGTTGAGGATCCATTTTGATGATCATCTGTCCGGCATAGGGATAAACGTAAGCCTTGATGGTTCGAGCAAAGCCAAAAAAAGTAGTGATATCATCAGGCACTACGGATAATTCGGCTGCATCATCAGCAATAAGCGTGTCGATCGCACCACTTGCCAAGGTAAGATGGCGGGCAAAGAGGTAGGAGGATTTGCCTTCCCAGTGGTAGCGCTCCTTGGGATAAAAACCCTTTTCATCCTTGTGGGCGGCAAAGAGATCGTATGGGTAAAAAAGCTGATAACGGCGACTTGCCATCCCTTGCCGCTGCAAGCGGGCAAGGAGGTGATCTTGTTCTGGATAGGCCAGACAGGCCTTACGGTACAGAGGAGAAACCTGCAGCGGCAGTTTATCCGCATACAGAGACAAGGTAGAAGGGGCAATGGCGAACGTGGCTTG
>CAZEIT010000045.1:0-4322 GCA_964512515.1 uncultured Desulfobulbus sp. | reverse complement strand
ATCCAGCTCTTTTAAGGATGGATCTCCCTGACGCACACATAAAGATTCGAAAAAGGCATACGGTGATGTAGGCCTTGGTGAGTTGAGGAAAACATGCCCATCCCGGCCTATAGTAATATTGGGCATTGGCGGATCCCGGAATACAAAATAACGGAGTTTCCGGTACAGGGCATTGGCCTGAATACGAAAGCCCACTGTATCCTTGAGATAGGCATCCATGGCCTTGATGTATTCCGGTGCATTCTTCCGCAAAAGCAGCAGTTCGGGCATGGCAGCCATGTTGCGGTTTTCCAGCTCGCGGGTGGCGCGGGCGTTGCTTCGCTCCCAGCCAATAATGGCAGGCACACCACCAGTGCGATCACCAGGGAGGCCTGCCCATGGAGCCGGAATCTTGAGGTTGAGTGTGGCATGGCCTAAAAGCGGAAGTATAAAAAGGGGCTATAGGAACCGGCCAGGATATAGGCGTAGGAAAGAACAAAGAGCAGGCCAGGCCACAGTATCTGCACCGGAGTTACAACCAAACGGTAGGGTGAAACGCCGATCGACCGCCGCATATTACTTCCCACTATTTTGCCAAACCACTCTACAAGCGGAGTTGCAAAAAGGATACCAACACCCAGGGCTGCGAAGTGTTCATGGCGGACCACTTCAAAAATGGTTTTTGCTTCGGTTGCCGTGCCCCAGCCCCACATGGCCAGATAGATGTCCTGCGCCTGGCCAATAGTGTCTGCCCGAAACAAAACCCAGCCCAGCATCACGGCTAAGACCGCATAGCCATGGCGCATAATCCGCGGCAGGCGCAGTAAGATATGCCTGAGGCCAACCCGCTCAAGAACCAACATCATCCCATGGAACATACCCCAGGCAATAAAGGTATAGGCCGCCCCATGCCACAGACCGCAGAGAAAAAAGACCAGCATCAGGTTGAACAGGGTTCTGCCCTGGCCCTTCCTGTTACCGCCAAGGGGAATATAGAGGTAATCACGGAACCAGGTTGATAAGGAAATATGCCAGCGCCGTCAGAATTCGGTAATGGATTGACTGAAATACGGGTAACGGAAGTTACGGGGCAGGCGGAAGCCGAGAATGATGCCCAGGGCAATGGCCATGAAGGAATAGCCGCAGAAATCAAAATAGATCTGCAGGCTGTAGGCAAGCACGCCAAGCCAGGCCAGCGGAGCATCGAGCGCTGCCGTGGGCAGCGCAAAAACAGTGTCTGCAACACCGGCCACGTTGTTGGTGATCAGCATTTTTTGCGCCATGCCAATGGCAAAGAGCTTAAGACCAAAGGCAATGCGGCGCACGGTGAAGCAGCGCCGCAACAGCGCCTTGGCAATGGTATGGTAGCGCACAATCGGCCCTGCCACCATGTGGGGAAACATGGCGATATAAAGGCCCACATTCAGGGGCGAGGCAGAACAGGTAGCCACCCCGCGGTACACGTCAATCAGATACGAAATGCCATGGAAGGTGAAATACGAGATGCCTAAAGGCAAGTGCGGGTGATGAAAATCTTCCACGTGAATGCCAAAAACATCGGGCAGAACAGCCTGCAGCAGGAAGGTAAAATACTTGTAGTAGGCAAGTATGCCGCAGTTGGCCGCCACCCCCAGGGCCAGCGCCCACTTTTTGTGCCTTGTTTGGCGACATCTTCCTACCAGCAGACCAAAAATATAGTTGATGGCAACGTAGGCCAGGAGAATACCGGTGTATTTTGTCTCTCCCCAATAGAAAAAAGCCAGGCTGAAGAGGAAAAAGGTGAGATTTTTCCAGGGCAGAAAAAAATAGGCGCACAAAAAAACGGGTGCAAAATAGGCGAGAAAAACAACCGATGGGAAAAGCATCTGGCTTAGACAAGCTGATGAGCGGGCAATGCCTGGTCCAAGTTCACGGCAAAGATGTTGTGCATGAAGCGGATGGGGCTGGAGCAGAGAAAGAAGAGCCTTTTGTGTCTAATTTTTGCAGAATTGAACCTTATAGGGTGCCTATTCCCAGCCGATAATTTCATAGCCGCGCTCCTGCAGGCATCTATTGACAAAGTTTTCAAAGACCGGGTTGTTTTTCGGTTTTTGAAACATGGAACTGATGATAACTGCAGTTAAACCGGTTGCTGCCCCGGCAATGGAACCGATGGCAGCTCCTCCGACAATCGCCCCGCCAACAGCACCGGTGGCAGCGCCTGCGGCAGTACCGCCTGCGGCCTTGCTTGCTTCTTCTTCAGCCTCACGCCTGGTGCTGGAGACTCCTGCTGAATGAGCCAGCTCCATACAGTTGGCAATATCTTGCTGGGCCGCTTGCTGGCCTATATCCCTGTAATGGGCATTGGGATAGATGACGGGTTTGGCCTTGGCACAGCCAAGAAGCAGGGCTGATGTTAAAATAATAGGTAAAATTTTATACATAGAATTCAGCGCCACAAAAGACAAGGAGGCCGAGAGTCCAATTTTCCTCCCGGCCTTTTCAGAAAAATTTGTTTGGGCAGTACATTCTGCCACTTCCTGATCATCCCAGCATGAACCCTGTGTATTCAAGGAGCATCGCCCAGGCCGGATTGCCATTTAATCCAGGCAACGCCACTCCTATACAACCTCTTTGAAGCGGCAGATAATACACCTTCTATCTTCCCTTGGGTAGTGCATTTCCAGTATGTTACCCTGCGTCGTTTCCAAAAACTCATCTCTTCACAGGCTTTTCCAACGCTCTCTTTGTTCTGCAATCGGCATGATGGCCTAGGCATCTAACCGCGCCTTGGTTATGCCGCTTGCGATGATAAGTGTTGCTCCGCCAAACTGCAGAGGGCTGAGCTGTTCCTGAAACAGAAACCAGCCAAAGAGCATGACCGCGACCGGTTCGCAATAGGCAAGGGTGCCAAAGGTGGCTGCAGGCAGGCGACTTAGGGCAACAACTGCGCATAAGATGGCAAGAAAGCCAGGGAGAAAGCCTGCGCCAACCAGCCAGGGCCAGGCTGAAGCGGGCACAGCAGGGGCAAAAAATTGCAGGGGCAGCAGGACCATTGCGCCAATGAAGAGTTGATACAGGGCGCGATTATACACATGCACATGTTCTGGAACTATGCGGTTTACCAGGATATAGGCCGCATAACAGACCATGGAGGCCATGGCGAGCATAAGGCCGGTCATTTGCCCGCTGTGGGCAAAATCCAGGCGAAATTCCAGCATCATGGCAAAGCCGAACAGGGCCAGAAGCATCAGCAACATGCCCCGGGCCGAAATCCTTTCATGCAGAAAAAAATGCGCGTAGACCGAAGCTGCAATAGGGGCCAGGTAAATCATCATGACCGCATTGGCCATGGTGGTGTAGGCCATGCTCTTGATATAAAAAACGACAAATCCAGCCAGGCTGGCCCCGCCAGCCAGCACGGCCCAGCCGGGCCATTGTCGTGCAAGTCTGCTTTTTCGGGTGAAGAGCAGAAAGAGCAGGGTAAAGCCGGTGCCAAAGAGCAGGCGGAAAAAAGCCACGCTTTCAGCTCCTGCACCGGATTTTCTGGAAAACACACCAATGGTGCCCATGAACAGGGCAGAGCAGATGGCGCAGAAGATGCCTAAATGACGTGGCTGCATATCAACTCACACAAGCGCCGGAACCTGATCCGGCAGGGCAGAGGGCAGGGAAGGACGAGCTTGTTTCGTTTCCAGATCAAGGAAATGTATCAAAGAGGTGAGAAAAATGCGACGAGCGCGCACGCTCGGATACGTCCTGCGAGCATTTTCCAGGGCCGACATAGATTGTGGGCTTTGATATGGGAGTGGAATTAGTCGTGACTGAAACCCAGGGGCTAAGCAGTACAGAGCACCGGAGAGCCTTGGATGTGTTCCCACGCTGGAGAGTGGTAGCGATGGTTACTTCATGGCGCTATGTTTTTATAACTTGGATTGTTCCCACGCTCCAGCGTGGGAACAATGAAAACATCACCTGGGTTTTTCAAGGACAACGAATTATTCGACCCGGCGGCAGATGTTCTCTACCTCGGCCCATTTTTGGCGCAACCGTTTTTCGGATACCGGCTGCTTGGTGCCAAGTTCCGGCGCAAATACCGAGATGCGGAATTCCTCAAGCATAACGCTGTATTCACGTAAACAGGCACGACACTGGCTGGAATGTCCTGCCTGGCGCAGAAAGCGCGTCGCCTCTTGCAGACGCCTTTCCGGGCCCTGCAAACGCTCGGCCTTGAGCGCATCTTTCTTGGGATCGTGCTCGGCCCGTTCAATGCGCATTGCAAGCCCCTGCAGATAGCGCAGCCGTTCCCGCAGGGAATCGCTACCCAACTCCTCAAGAAAATTGTTCGGAACTATGCGCTGCAA
>CAZEIT010000044.1:0-9562 GCA_964512515.1 uncultured Desulfobulbus sp. | reverse complement strand
AAAATCTACGTCGAACGAGGCCTTACGTCATGCAAGCCATTCAAGGAGCCATAACTGCCCTGGTCACCCCCATGCAGAACAACCGGGTGGATGAAAAAGGTCTGGTTGATTTGATCGAGTTCCAGATTCAAAATGGCATCCACGGCATAGTTCCCTGCGGCACGACCGGTGAATCGGCCACCCTCAGCTTCAAAGAGCACAAACGAGTGATTGAGCTGACCGTACAGACGGTTGCCGGGCGGGTGCCGGTAATTGCCGGTACTGGCGCGAACAATACCCTGGAAGCCATTGAGCTGACCGAGTCGGCCAAGGAAAGCGGTGCTGATGCGGTGCTTTCCGTGGTGCCCTACTACAACAAACCAAGCCAGGAAGGGCTCTATCAGCATTTCAAAACGATTGCTGATGCCGTCGATATCCCGATGCTGCTCTATAACGTGCCTGGTCGTACAGTCACCAATATGCTGCCTGCCACGGTGGCCCGTCTGGCTCAGCTGCCCCAGGTAATCGGCATCAAGGAGGCTTGCGGTAGCCTTGCCCAGATCAGCGAACTGCTCATGCTCTGCCCGCGGGACTTTGTCATCCTCTCGGGTGACGATTTCACTGCTCTGCCCTCGGTGTACATGGGAGGAAAGGGAGTGATCTCCGTGGTTTCCAACTTGGAGCCAGGCAAAATGGCCCTGCTCATGGAGGCAGCCTTCAAAAAGGACTTTGATACCGCCAACCGGCTCCATTTCCAGCTTTTTAACCTTATGGGCGCGATGTTCTGCTACCCAAGCCCGGCGCCTGCGAAAAAAGGTCTGGAGCTGATGGGAAAAATCGCCTCTTCAGAGGTACGCCTGCCCATGGTCGCCATGGACGCCGCCAGCCTGGAACGGCTGCAGCACGACATGCGTCAGTTGGGCTTACTGTAGCATCTAGCATCAAGTCAACGGGATTCAAAAAATGGTACAGGTGCTTGTGGCTGGCGCAGCCGGTCGAATGGGGCAGCAAATCATCAAGACAATCCAGCAGATGCCCAATCTGCGCCTTACGGGCGCTTTTGAGGCCGAAGGGCATGCGTCCATTGGCAGGGATGCAGGCGAAATCTGCGGCCTGGGCCGGCTTGGCGTTCCCATCAGTGCAGGGCTGAAATCTGTGCTGGCGCAGGGTGACGTGCTTATAGACTTTACCTTCCACCAGGCAAGCATCGAGTTTGCGCGCCTGGCGGCGGAGCGGGGCCTGGCCATGGTTGTCGGCACCACCGGCCTGACTGGCGAGGAAGAGGCTGAACTGCTCCGCTTGGCAAATCAGTCCTTTCCCTGTGTGCATACATCCAATATGGCGGTTGGGGTTAATGTGCTCTTCAAACTGGTAGAGAAGACTGCACATATCCTGGGAGATGCCTATGATGTGGAAATTGTCGAGGCCCACCACCGCATGAAAAAGGATGCCCCCTCGGGCACAGCCATTACCCTGGGTAAAATGGCTGCGGCAGGGCTGGGCCGCAACTTTGATGAAGTAGCGGTAAAGGAGCGAAACGGCATTATCGGCGCGCGCACCGATGCGGAAATTGGTATTCAATCGATTCGCGGCGGGGATATTGTTGGAGAACACACGGTATATTTTGCCGGCACAGGCGAACGCCTGGAAATCAGCCACAGGGCCACCAGCCGCGACAATTTCGCCCGTGGTGCGGCCTTGGCTGCCAGTTGGGTAGTGGGCAAAGCCAATGGCATGTACACCATGTTTGATGTGCTCAATCTGAAGGATCTATAAATCAGCCTCCATTGGTGGCAGCAGCCATATTTCTAACTCCACCTCAAGAGTCTCTTTATGGAACTTTGAGGGATGCCCATAAATTTTCGATGTACGCTACGTCTTGCGAGCATTTCCAGAAGCCGACACAGAGGGCACTTTGATATGGAATTGGAATAAGACAGGTGGGCGGGCCAGTGACATCGCAACCAAATTCCAGGCAGGTGGTGCTGGCCGCAATCGGCATGGGCTCAAATCTTGGCGACAGAGAAGCTATCCTGCTGGCCGCCTGGCATGATCTCTACCTGCGAGCTGGCATCAATGCGCTGCGACTCTCCTCGCCTTATCTGTCCGCCCCCCTTGAAATGGATTCCACAAACGCCTTTGTCAATGCTGTTGCTCTAGTGGAAACAACACTAGAACCTTTGGCCTTGCTGCACATCTTACAGGATTTGGAGGCGTGCCATGGCCGCAGACGTGACCCCGTCAAAACAGGCCACCAGGATCGCACCCTTGATCTTGATCTCCTCTTTTGGGACAGGCTTTGCCTAAAGAGCAGTGAACTCACCCTGCCCCACCCTCGTCTGCATGAGCGGCTGTTCGTACTTGCCCCTTTGGAAGAACTGCTCCCCCAGTGGCAACATCCCCTTTTACGCGGCAAAGTGAGTGCATTGTTTGCCCAGCTACGTACCCAGGGAACTCAGTATGTAGAACGCAGTTCCTGGAGTCGCGATCCTGGACTATACCACAGCCAGCGGCAGTAGTTCCAATTTCATCTCAAAGCCCTCACCCCAAAGGCTTGCTGTTGGCATCGAAGTTTTGCGGTAAAAACGCAGTTCAACTTTTTCTTCTTGCTTCTTTTTGCAGTTCCTGCTGAAATACTTAGACAAAGCGTCAAGGTCCGTTATATACTATGTCGCCTGCCTTGGATGCTCCTGTTTGAAAAGGCCTTATGCGCACCTGATATGGAGAGACATCATGTTCATGGCACGCCTCCTTGCTGCTGGCGCCTTAGCCTATGCCGGTTTTCGTCTGCGTAAATATCTTAGCAATGACAAAATGCCAGCCCAACGTCAGGCTGAAGATGCGCAGCCGGTTGAGGATGTTCTCATGGAAGACCCTGTCTGCCAGCGGCTGGTACCCAGACAGCAGGCCCTGGTTTTGCATCATATTGGTGCAACCCATTATTTTTGCAGTGAGCATTGCCGCCATCTTTTTCAACAACAGAGAGAGGAAAGAGCATGAAATTTTTCATAGATACCGCCAATGTGGACGAAATCAAAAAAGCCCTTGCTCTAGGCATGGTTGATGGCGTTACCACTAACCCTTCTCTTGTCGCCAAGGAATCGCGTCCTTTTAACGAAATTCTAAAGGAGATCTGCGCCTTGGTCGAGGGGCCGGTCAGCGCGGAGGTGGTCAGCCTGGAAGCGCCAGGCATGGTGGCCGAAGCCAAGGAACTGGTCAAGATTGCGGACAACATTGTCATCAAGATTCCCATGATTGAGGAAGGCCTGAAAGCGGTAAAACAGCTGACGGGTGAAGGCATCAAAACCAATGTCACCCTGGTATTTTCTGCGACCCAGGCGCTCCTGGCGGCTAAGGCAGGCGCAACCTTTGTCAGCCCCTTTGTTGGCAGGCTGGATGACATTGCCACCAACGGTATGGATCTTATTGCCGATATCATGACCATTTACCGCAACTACGGTTTTACCGCGGAGGTTATTGTTGCCTCAGTGCGCCATCCCTTGCATGTGGTGGATGCGGCCCGCATCGGTGCAGATATTGCCACCATACCCTACAAAGTCATCGCCCAGTTGGCCAAGCATCCCCTGACAGATATCGGCATGCAGCAGTTCCTGGCAGACTGGGAAAAAAGAAAGAAGTAAGGGAGGGAGAAATGCGCTATCTCCTTGCTCTTGCAACCCTGTGCTGCTGTCTACCGCTCCTGCCCGTGTCGGTGCTGGCCGCCATGTACTCCTATGTCGATGCCAAGGGCGTCTACCATTACACCAATGTGCCCGGAGATGGTCGCTACAAGTTAAGCGAAGGCCCGGCTCCAAGCCGCTCACAGCGACTTACTGACGAAGACAGGCTTCTGCGCACCATTGCCAGCAAGTCTCAATCACAGGTCACCAAACAGATGTATGACCTCTTCTTCTTCGCGCCGGGGGCCGCGCCTGTGTATGATTACAGTTATTCCTCGACCCCGCAGGATATCGTTACCCATATCCATCATGCCGCCCGCCAGCACCGGTTGGATCCGATGCTCATCAAGGCGGTCATTAAGACTGAGTCAAACTTTAACCCCAACGCCATCTCACCCAAGGGCGCACAGGGTCTGATGCAGCTGATGCCTGGCACTGCCCGCGATTTGAAGGTGCGCGACCCTTTTGACGTGCGGCAAAATATCTTTGGCGGTGCAAAATACCTGCGCCAGATGCTGGATTTATTCAACGGCGACGTGGAGCTGTGTCTGGCGGCCTACAATGCCGGACCAAATCGAGTCGCTCCTGCCGGTATCATTCCTAATATTCCTGAGACCCAGGCCTATGTTGGCAAGGTTTTGCGCCACTACAAGGCCTACAGTAACGGCAAGGGGATTGAGGCAGCAAAAAAAAGCGGCAAAGCCGCAAACACCCGCGTAGTAGCAAAAAAAGGCCCAAGTGCTGAGGGTATTTCCAGTATCAAGGTACAACAGCTGGTTACAGTGCAGTGAAAGTACGCGCCCGCATCTTCAACCTGCCCAATGTCATCACTGGCGGCCGCTTCCTGCTTTCGGCCTGCCTGATGTTCCTCCTCATGCTGCCGCAGAGCACGGGCATGGCCTTTCTGGCTTGGCTGGTATTCAGTTTAGCGGCAATATCCGACTGGGTTGATGGTTATTTTGCCAGACGCTACCAGAGCATCACCGTGCTCGGGAAGCTGATGGATCCGCTGGCAGACAAGGTACTGGTGGCCACTGCCTTGGTCATGCTTATTCCACTGGACAGGATACCTGCCTGGATGGCTTTGATTATCCTGGTGCGGGAGTTTGTGGTCACAGGCCTGCGCGGAGTAGCCTCATCCAGCGGCATCGTTGTTGCCGCCAGTCCGCTGGGCAAACTGAAATCCACCACCCAATACCTGGGCCTGGGCTTTCTTATCTTTCCAGAAGGCCTGCTCCCTATTCCCGCACTCCACCAAATTGGCATGGCCATCATGTACATGGCCCTTATCTTCACCATTTGGTCTGGAGTCGAATATTTCTACAAACTGCGCCGGGTTTTTCTGGAAGGAGACTGACCCGGAGCGACCATCCTGTTCTGTTCCTAAGCCTTTCTTCTTCGCACCGGCAAGCTGGTTATCTTGCTTGTTTTTTCTCCTTTTGCTTCACCACTACCTCATTTCGCTTCCATATCAAAATTCTAGGTGTGTCGATTTCGGCGAATACGCCTCGAAGACAGCTTCAGGCATACCTGTCGCGCCTTTGTCTCACCCATGCACTGCATTAGAAATCGACAAACGGGTGGGTATTTTGCCTGTTGGCTGGCAAGAGGGTTTTTGCTATATTTTAGCCAAACTTCGAATAGATTGAGCCCTGTACAACCTACACATCCACTGGGGTAAAATATGAAGCCGACATACAAACTAACTTGGCCGTTGTTGCTGCCGCTCTTTTTTCTTCTCACTGCCTGTCAGCCGCCCGCAAAGGAAGTAACCGTCTTGTTTGCGGACGGCAAGGGAATTGCCGCCGCCGACAAGGTGTATCAATCTGGTATTGTCATTGGTAAGGTGGGCAGCATTGGGCTTGCGGAGGGCAAGGCAGCGGTTCGCATTCGCATTGATGCGGACAAATGGCCGGGATTAAAACCGCCCCTGGCCTGTTTTATTGATACCGACCCAGCCGATAGAACCCGGCCCGCCATCCTGGTGCGCAGCTTGGGTGAACTCAGCGGGGTTGAAGCTCTGAGCTTGCAGGGCGGCGAATCAATTGAAGGCGTTGATTCGTTTTTTGTGTGGAAAGTACTGGAATTTGCCAAAAGCGTATCAGACTTGGAACGCTCAGACTTTATGCAGCAGATTCAGAGACAGATCCAGTCCAAACCTTCGCAATAGATTGATGGAATGCTGAAGCCTCGTGGGAGAGGCACGTTCCTTCCAGTTTTATGGCAGAGCACGCTCTCTGGGTCGACTTCAAAAAATGCTCGCAGAATGCGCCTATTTGCACCTCTGTGTCGCCTCCTTGATCTTCGTTTTTGATCAGAACCTGAATAGGCCCGGAAAGATAAACGCTACTCGCTCCGCCTCAGGTTTGAGAAGGTGCTTAGCGCACCGTCCTGCGCAGCAGCCTTGGCGGTATTTTTTGCTCTGCCGGTGTCGGTTCTTCTTCCTCTTCATCCATCCTGGGCAGAAACTGCCTGGCTTGTTTTTGCAGGGTGATAATACCGTTCGGTTGCTTCAGAATCTGCACAGCCTGATGGATGGCCTTACGCAGCATGGCCTCAGCCTCTTCGTTCACCCCGGCTTGGATACCCGCCGGCGCAGTAAAAAACTCATCCGGAATCGGGCTGGCAAGATCGATGCGCACCGCTTTAAGCTGATTGATCACTCCCATAACCCGAGCTTCCGCCTTAAGTGGAATATCAGTATCATGCAGCAGGCAGGACGAAGAAAATCCGCCAAAGCTTACCTGATCACACGCAAAACCGAGCATGCTACTACTGCGACTCTGCACAATCGAGCCTGCATTATCGAACAGAGATGGCCCGATTTTACTGGCATTAGCAGCAAAAATCTTTTTTTCTCCCACACTGAGTTGTTCATATTCCTGCTGGTACAGCCGGGCCGGATTGGTGTTTTTTTCGCCCCAGTTGTCGCTGAGGTTGTAGCGGATAATCCACTCCGGCGTGGTGACTTCACGGGTTCTGGTGCTTACGGTTCTGCCGAGCACCTCCATGGTGGACTGGCTGTGCTTGACACGCAGGCGGCCAAAGTCTTTGATATAGAGGACTTCCGTACCTTGCTGGGTACCGCTCATCTCATAGTGGATGGTAGCCTCACGAAAAGGGGTTTGCCGCTCCCAAGGCAGGCTTTCATCAGCAAAAGCCGTGGTGCTCAGGGCCAGGAAAAGGAGAAAAACCGGCACAAGGAATCCAGGCTGCATGGTATTGCTCCACACCAAGGAAGACAAGATTGACTAGACATCTGCGCTACTGTAGGTATGCTGCTGGCGTTAAACAAGCTGCACCCCAAGTCACTTAAGGAGACACCCGTGTTCAGCATAATCCAGACCATCGCTGAACGGAAGATACAACAGGCGATGGAAGAAGGCTCCCTGCCCGATCTAAGCCACTGGAAAAACAAGCCCCTGCCGCAGGATGAAAGCCTGGTCAAGGTAGCGCCTGATCTGCGCATGGCCTTCAAGCTCCTGAAAAACGCGGGCTATATTCCGGAAGGCCTGGCCTTGCACAAGGAAATCCTCCACACCGAGGAGCTGCTCAGGCATGCGAGTGAAGAGCAGGAAAAGCTGCGTCATCTGCGCCGCATCAGCGTGCTCCGCACCAAAATGGAGATCTGTCATGGTCGCACCATTCACTTGGACGAAAACAGCCCCTACTTTAGTCGGGTGGTGGAGCAACTGAATACACCCACAAAGTAATTCCTGTTCAGATCAAAGATTGGCCCATTGCCACGCAGTATTATCAAGGCCCACCCAGATACCACCTCAGAGCACGTCTATCCTGGAAAAGAGCTCCGCATCCCTGCGGATTTTCTCCGCACTGCCTATACTGACCCGCAGTGGCTGTGCTGCAAGCGGGGCAAAATAATCGGCATAGCGCCGCAAGCCCTCATTATTGGCGGCCAGGATGGCCTCAATTCTGGCCTGCAGAAAATCAACCGTAACACCTGAAAGATATTGATCGCGGCCCAGCGCCCCTTTGGCCGCCGGCCCCTGGTGTGGGGTGACACCGCTGTAGGCGCCCAAGACCACCTGCTCAAGCGAAGCGGCAGACAAATCGAGCCTGGACACCACCTGCGGCAAATCCGTATAGGCGCTGTAGGTTTTCGCCACCTGGGGATCGCGGTAACTCACCAGGCCAAAGTTGCCGGTTACATGGTTGAACTGGATGAAACAGCCATAAGCCCCGCCCATCTGGCGCACCGTATTCCACAGATAATCACGGGAAAGCCAGGTTTTGAGCACCTCGAAATCGCCGCCATATTGCGCTGCATCGTTAAAAAGCTGACAGGCCTGCACATTGTAGACAATTTCCGCAGCAGTAGTGAAGGCCTGGGTGGTGGGAAAGGAGGCAAAATCTGGCCGCTGCGCTGGAGCTGCCTCCGGCGCAAGCGCCTGCAACATGTCGGCACCCAAGCGGGAAAAGCGCTCAACCTCAGCTCCATCCGCAGTGATCGCGCAGATCAAACCAGTCCGTCTGAACAAGGCACTGCGAATGCGGGCAAGTGCGGCAAGAAAACCCTCTTCCATGCTGCTATATGCGTCTGCCAGCTGTTTCAGCCGCAGGTAGGCAGACATTCCCTGCACTGCCTCACGGTACTGGCCGGGCAGGCTCAGATGGGAGAAGGCGCGCAGCGCGGCCAGACCATAGCCTTCGCTCTGAACATTGTGCTCGGCCCAGGCAAACTCTCGCCGCACAATTTCTTCAATGCGGCGACGGTCGGAAAAATCCACATCAGCCAACACCTCGCTGACCAAGGCCATGGCCTGCGGCAGGTAGGCGGCCAAGGCCTTGACATGCAGCCACAGCACCGGCTGCACCTGGCTGCGTGCCTCTGCCCTGGTATAAGCATGAAAAGAGTGCGTAAAGCCGCCTGTGTAGAGGTTTACCTCCTTGGCAAACTGCATGTAGCTTTTCCTGCTGGTACCCAGTTCTGTGACAATGATGCCAAACAGGTCAAGATAGAGCAAATCCTCGGCATTAAGGGCTGAGCAATCCAGGCCGATATCAAAATACACTACCCCGCTGCTGGCCAGTTCGCTGACCAGAAAGGGGCGATTTGCAAGCTGGTCCGCACGTACGCTGTGCAGAGCGGGCCGTGCATCCACCTCACTTACCGACAACCGTGGCAGATGGGCAAGCTCGGCCTCGGTTGGAGCGGTAGCCTGCAGTTCCATGAGTTGTCTGGTATCTTCAACCAGTTGGCGCCGATCTTCAGTGCTCAGGCCCGCGCTAATCTGCTCAAGCCGCGCCTGTTCCTCCTGTTGATTGGCCTCCACTCCTTTCGGGTCTGGCTCAAGAATCACCTGCACAGTGGCCGGATTATCCAGCAGATGCTCCCGAATCAACTGCTCAAACCAGCGCTCATGCAGCGCTTTCTCTCGCACCTGGGCCAGGAGCTCGTCCACACCCAGGGCCTCAAAGGGCGAGATGCCATGTTTCATGGCCTCCTGCGCCCGCATAATGAGCTGCAGGCCACGCTGCGGCTTGTTCATTTCTTCCCGCACCTTGAACTCAAAAGTGTTGAGCTCAGAGAGCACCAGTTCAGGCTCCAGGCCCTGGGTAGCAATATCGGCCAAAACCTGCCGGTACATTGAGAAAAAGGTTTCGGCCTTGTCCTGGTCAGAACCGATCAGATAAGTGAGCATCAATACCTTGAAGCCTGAGCCCCCCATGCACAAGCCGCCAAAATCCTTACCCAGATCAGCGCCGAGGATAGCGTTTTTCAGGGGGGAGGCATCGGAGTTAAAAAGGATATTGGCAATAATTTCAAAAGCCAGGGTCTTTTCTCGTTCCTGCACCGCACCAACAGCTGAGGCAACGGCAATAAAGGTTTTGCCGCTGGTGTCACTGCCTGCCTGTACCGGATAGCTGTCGCACAGAGTTTG
>CAZEIT010000043.1:4914-9611 GCA_964512515.1 uncultured Desulfobulbus sp. | reverse complement strand
CCTGCTCGATAAAGCAGCGTTTGGGACGTAAGACCAGATGCCCCTGCTCAAAGTGTTCGCGCCTAAACAGGCTCTCAATAAACAGGGTCATGTGGGCATGGTGCTTGACGATCTCCGCATAATCACTGCGCAGCGATTCCTCAATGCCGTGCAACTCCTGGGCGCACTGCTGGTACAGCTCTAGCGTTCCCTCCTGGCTGGAAAGTTCCTCCAGGCGCCGCCGCTGCTGGTTGAGCATGGTGATGCGCTTGTTGAGCTGGTTAAAGAGGTGGCGGAAATACATGTTAGGCACAATGACATTGTGCTCGATATCCAGAACCAGGGTGTTGATGAAGTTCAGCCGGGCCACATTTTGCCGGGCAATGAGGCGGTTATCCAGATTATAGCCGATGCGGTTGGCGTATTTACCGAGAAAAAAACGGTCGTTCTCTGCCAGGGTATCGTTGCCGCGCACCACAAACATGCCCAACACCTGCCCCTGGCCGCTGGTGTTTCTCAACTCCTTCCAGATATCCATCTGGGTTGCAGGGGTAATGATGCTGTCCTGCTTGAGGATATGGCGGCTGAATACCGGCGCCACAAAGCAGCCGGCTTCAATATAGGCGGTCTGCGAGATACGCACCGGATAGGCGGCAGGCGCCGGTTCTTCCAGCACCCCGCAATCACAGGAGCAGACCAACTCCAGCGCGCCGTCCTGCTCACCGCAGATGTAGAGATCGCAGGCAATGCTTGCCATGGTCAGGGGAACAGCCACACAGATGCGGTAAAAATCTTCCAAAAGATCAAATTCCTGGGCAAGATCAAAAAATGCCTTGAGGAAGTCGTTGCGGCCCTGGGAAAAGTTGTAGCGCTCGTAACTCTCCACCTTGTCGTGAATGCGCCGGACAATGGCGCTAAAATCAGCAGGCAGGGCAGAAGGAGTTGAGGCAATCATTGTAGGGCAAGGTGTAATCAAGCAAAGAAGAAAGAGCCATCAGGGCGAGCTGAGCTGCACCTTGTCGACATCACCACTTTCGCGCAAAAGCACATCAACCCGCTCGGTCTTACCCGCGCTGACATGCATGCCCACGTAATCTGGTTGGATCGGCAGCTCCCGGCCACCCCGGTCAACCAGTACCGCAAGCTGGATAGAGAGCGGCCTGCCGTAATCCATGATCGCATCCATGGCTGCACGGATGGTCCTGCCGGTGAAGATGACATCATCCACCAGAATCACGCGCCGGTCTTCCATAAGAAATCCGATTTCCGACTTCCGCACCACCGGGTTCTGGGAGATAAGACTCCAGTCATCGCGGTAGAGGGTGATGTCCAGGTTACCGGAAGGCAAAATAATACCATGCCCTCGCGCCTCCAAACGCTCTTTCAGCCGCTGCGCCAGAAAAACGCCGCCGGTATGCACGCCGATAATGGAAAGCTCATCCAGGCCCCGGTTGCGCTCGATGATTTCCAGGCTGATGCGATCCAGGCTGCGGTCGATATCGCCGCTGGTCATGATGGTTTTTGCTGTCATTGCCCACTCCTTGTCCAGAAATAATCCACTCCCAGGCGGTCCACCAGGTTGATGGCCTCGGGGTAGGTTTCACACTCCACCGCAAAAACCCTGGCCGCGATATCGTCCGGGCTGTCGTCTGCGCCCAGATTGACGCAGCGCTGCAGGACGATGGGCCCGGCATCGTATTCCTCGTTGGCAAAATGCACGGTGCAACCGCTGACCGTGCAACCGCGCGCCTTGACCGCCTCATGCACATGGTGGCCGTAAAAACCAGGCCCGCAAAAAGACGGAATCAGAGCCGGATGGATATTGAGCACGGCCCGGCGCAGGGCGGGCGGCGGGGTGTAGAGCTTGAGGTAGCCGGCCAAGCTGATGAGATCAACGGAATACCTGATCAGAACGGCGTTGATGGCGGCATTATCAGCGGCATAGTGGGCAGGGTAGCCGTAGTTACGCGCCTTTTCAAGGCCAAGCGCTGCCGCGTTATTGGAGATTACCACTTCAATGCGGGCAGCCATGCTCCCCTGGCTGATGCGCTCATGGAAGTTATCCAGGGTCCTGCCGCTGCCCGAAAGCAGCACCGCCATGTTACGCATCCGCGGGCTCCGTGAAATAAGGATGCCCTTCAGGATCAACATCCTCAAGCCACTGGCTGATGGCAGCGTCATAGGCACTGGTCAGGGCAAAGACCTTGCGTGCCAGACAAAAACGCGTTTTAAGGCTAGTTTGGCCTTTTTCGCCCAGTTCCTGCAGCACCTGTGGATAATCAGCCGGATCAACAATAACAGTGACATCCTGAAAATTTTTGGCCGCAGCCCGCAGCAGAGCGGGACCGCCGATATCGATCTGCTCGATGGCATTTGCCAGGGTGCAAGCCGGATCGGCCACGGCCTGAGCAAAGGCGTAAAGGTTGACCACGACCAGATCAATGGGCTCAATGCCCTGGCTGCGGCATTGGCTCACATGTTCCGGATTGCGGCGCTGATGCAAAATACCGCCATGCACCTTAGGGTGCAGGGTCTTAACCCTGCCGTCAAGCATTTCGGGAAAATCAGTAAAATCCGACACTTCAACCACTGCAAGCCCAGCCTCCCGTAACGCCTTGGCCGTGCCGCCCGTGGAGAGCAGCTCAATACCAAGCGCTGCCAAGGCGCCGGCAAAGGCGGTAGAGCCGCTTTTATCGGTCAGGCTGAACAGGGCACGTTTTGCTTTTTGCATCTTGCTTTCTTACCTCACTCTTTCTTCAAAAACTGGCGGATTTTGCGGCGCTCATGTTTATCCGGCCGTTTGGCAGGCCGCAGATCCATGCTTTTGGCTAAAAGCCGTTCAGCCGTCTCCTGTTCGCGCCGTGCCACGGATTCCGCTGTTTCCTCGTACAACTGACGAGCCACCGGCGCAGGACCACGCCGCTCGGACAAGGCGCATACCCGCACGGTATAGGTTTCATATCCGGCCCGGATAGTGAGCAGATCATCCACTTGCACGAGCCGCGCCGGTTTAATCCTCATGCCTGCAAGGGTCACATGGCCGGCACCAACTTCCTTGGCCGCCAAAGATCTGGTCTTGAAAAATCTGGCCGCCCACAGCCATTTATCAACCCGCACAGAATCCATAGGCCAATGTACCTTGATTAGAACGGCAAACAAAGAAAAAACAGGATGTTCCACCTGATTATACGGCAAACACCGTGCAACGTATCGGGCTATCGGAACACCTTGTCAGCAAGGACTTGCCTCACCACAAAAAATAGGCTATGCCCTTGCTTATTCCATTTCCAGATCAACGTAAATGTATCAAAGCGGCATGCGAAAATACGACATGGACGTACATTGAACTACGTCCTGCGGGCATTTACTAGAACCGACACAGATAAGATTTAATATGGTATTGGCATCAGACATTCAAACTCTTTTCTGGAATACACTGTGCTCAGCGTAGGTATTTGCGATTTTACCTGTCCGGTGCATATACCGGAAAAAAACGGCGGCCTGCAGCAGACCGTGGCGACCATCAGCCTGACGGCCAAAGAACCCGCCAGCCAAGCAGAGTCATCGGTCAGCGCCATAATCGAGCTTCTTTTCTCTCACCTGCCGGATATCCACAGCGGCATCTTTCCCGGCCTGCTTAAAAATGTGCGCAGCAAACTAAAGGCCAGCGAGGTGTGCCTGGAGATGCGCTTTCCGTATTTCATCGAAAAAACAGCACCTATGAGCGCCACTCCCAGCCTGATGGAATACCAGTGCGCCTTCACCGCCAGTTCGGAAGACACCGGTGAGCCGGTGCTCTCCGTGGTGGTGCCAGTTACTACTCTCTGCCCCTGTTCCAAGGAGATCAGCGAGGCTGGAGCCCACAACCAGCGCGCTGCCATCACCCTGATGGTGCGGGCCAAGGCGTTGATCTGGCTTGAGGATCTAATTAAGCTTGCGGAAGCGTGCGGCTCAAGCGAAGTGTATGCCCTACTCAAGCGGCCCGATGAAAAATACCTGACCGAATGGGCTTACTCCCACCCCATGTTTGTGGAGGATGTTGCCCGCAAGGCCGCGCAACTGGCCGCAGCGCATCCGGATATCACCTGGTTTTCCGTGGCTGTAGAGAGTTTTGAGTCTATCCATGCCCACAGTGCCTTTGCGCTGGTGGACAGCGAATCCATGGGCGAGTTGGTTTAAGCCACTGCTTTAACCCGCCCGCAGGCAGGCTGTACTACTTCAACCCGCCCAAACAGAGACTCTTGAGCTCCAAAAATTCCCTGATCCCGTGGCGCGAACCTTCGCGGCCAAAACCCGATTCCTTGACCCCGCCAAAAGGGGCCGCCTCAGACGACATCCTGCCGGTATTGATTCCCACCATGCCAAAGGCCAGCGCCTCGGCCACCCGCTGGATACGCCTGACATCACGGCTGTAGAAATAAGCGGCCAGGCCATAGGGGGTATCGTTGGCCATGCTGATGGCCTCGGCTTCATCTCTGAATCCTATAACCGGCAGAACTGGGCCAAAGGTTTCTTCCTGCGCGACCCGCATGGTTCCGGTTGCGCCTGTCAGCAGAGTGGGCGCAAAAAAATATCCCTGACCAGAGAGGCGCATCCCGCCACAGGCAAGCATTGCTCCCTTGGCCAGCGCATCTGCAATGTGCGCTTCCACCTTCTCCACTGCCGCTGCATCAATAAGCGGCCCCAAATCACTAGCTGCCGCAAAGCCGTCCCCTACC
>CAZEIT010000043.1:0-4904 GCA_964512515.1 uncultured Desulfobulbus sp. | reverse complement strand
CGTCGGGGAAGATGCGCCCCATCCGTTCGTGCCACTCGGCCAACACCGTTTCCTGCACCAAAAGACGGTTCGCGCAGACACAGGTTTGACCGGCATTGCGGAACTTGCAGGCCAAAACACCTTGCACCGCCGCATCCAAATCCGCATCTGCAAACACGATAAAAGGGGCATGGCCACCCAGTTCCAGGGAGAGCCGCTTGACAGTGGCGGCGCTTTGCCGCATCAGCTCTTTGCCCACAGCGGTTGAGCCGGTAAAACTTAAGCCGCGCACCAGGGGATCACCTATCAGCACCGGGCCGATTTCCGATGAACGGCCCGGCAAAACCTGCAGTACTGCTTCGGGCAGGCCCGCCTCCTGCGCCAGAAAGGCCAGAGCCAAGGCGGAAAGCGGGGTATGGCTGGCCGGTTTCAGCACCACGGTGCAGCCGGCAGCCAAGGCAGGCGCAACTTTGCGCAGCACCGTGGAACAAGGAAAATTCCAGGGGGTAATAGCCGCACATACTCCCACCGGCTCCAGTACGGTCATAAAACGCCTGCTTAGCTGTTCAATCGGTAAAACAGAACCATAGATGCGGCGCGCCTCTTCTGCGTACCAGCGCACATAGCGGGCCCCGTGCTCCACTTCCCCCCTTGCCTCAGGCAAGGGCTTACCCTGCTCCGCGGTCATGATCAGGGCCAAGTCCTCCAGATTGGCAAGGATGAGATCCGCATAGTGGTGCAGGAGATTGGCCCGATGCTCGCCACTTACACCTTTCCAGGCAGGCCAGGCCCGGTGTGCAGTGGTAATCATGGCTTTAGCCTCGTCCGCTCCTACCATGGGCACAGTACACAGCTCCATCCCGGTGGCAGGATTCAGCACCGGCAGGAGCCGTCCATCCTGCCTTGCGGGGCCGCTGCAGACGCGCAGCAGTTCCGGCCGCTGCATGTGTACCGGCAAATTTAGGGGCAAAGAAGCACAGTTATTGTTCACAAACAGCACCTGCACGCAAAATAAAGCGGGTTATTTCAATTCCATAGCAAGGTCCTATGTTCGGCTTCGAAAAATGCTCGCAAGACCTGCCCAAGTGTACGCGCTCGTCGCATTTTCCTTGCCCCCTTGATAGCATCTTTGCTCTGGAAATGGAATTAGGGTAAGAGCGAAGGTGGCAACAGGAAGCGGTGCACCAGCCAAATCACTATGGTGATGGAGGCAAAGGAGGCCAGGGTTGCTGCCACCACCGCGGCGGAGCAAAACACTTCCATCCCGTATTTCATGCCAAAAAGCGGATAGATACTAAACATGGGCATGCTCGCGTACACGATTGCCGCTGCCTGCATCAAGGGGTCCATACCGGGCAGACTCAGAGCAAGCCCTGCCACCAAAAGCGGATGCAAGAGCAGTTTCGCGCCCACAACCTGCCCAACATCGGCCAGCACTCCGCCCAGCCTGCTGCCCGCCAGATTGCCGCCAATGGAAAAAAGCGCCACAGGCGCAGCCGCAAGTCCCAGCATATCAATGGGTTTTGCCAGAAGTGGCGGCAATGGCATCTGCAGAAGAGACAGGGACAGGGCGCAGGATATGGCCAAAATTATAGGGTTTTTCACCAAGGACCAGCCAATGCCCCGAAGTCTTGCCCATACGCTGCCCTGCCGCTGACCAGCCAGATCCGCCAGGATGAGCGCCAGCGGCAGCATGATGATATTCTCCACCACCATGTTGAGCGCCAGCGCAACCGAGGCCGCCGGGCCCACTACCTGTACCACAATGGGCAGCCCCATGAAGGCACTGTTGGAGATGGCAGCACCCATGGCTGTGAGCGCACTCTCCTGAAAACCACGACCACGCACCCGATAAAACCAGAGCAGGATCAGGGAGAAGCTGATAAGGGCGCCACCCGCACAGGCCAAAAGATAATCACCCCGGAGAATTTCCGCGAGCGTCCGCTGAGACAGGGCGGAAACGATCAGGGCAGGCAGGGCCAGGTTGATGACAAACCTGCCGAGAATGCGCATATCGCCCCGCTCAAACAGGCCCATGGCTACGCAGGCATAGCCCAGGCCGATCAAGGCAAAGATCGGGCCGGTAATGGCTAGGATTGCAAGCATGGAGTGAAGCTCATGATCAGGATGACCGAAGAAAACGCGGGAATGAACTATTCCTGTTCCAGATTAAAGATACTATCAAGGAGGCAAAAGCAATGCGACGGGCGCGCACGCTCAGGCACATCTTGCGAGCATTTTTTTAAGCCGGCACAGAGAACGCTTTGATGTGGAAGTGAAATAAAACAGGCCAGCAACTCAACTCCAACCCAGCACTTGGAAGAGCGAAATCTTTGTAGCCATGCCCCGTAGCTGTACAGGGCCCAGGGCGCGCAGGCACACGCTCTTGCTCAGACGCTTCTGGACCGCGCCACAGCAGTACACCCCGCCAGCAGGAGCATCTGCAGCCAGACGCTGAGCCACATTGACCGCAGAACCGATGACCGTGAAATCAAAGCGCTCAGCCGCACCGACAGTGCCAAGAAAGACCTCGCCATGGCTGATGCCCACGGTCAGATCTACCTGGCCGCAGGGAGGGGCAAGCTTTTGCCACTCTGCCCGCAGTTGGAGAAACCGCGCCTGCAGATTAAGGGCCGCTGTCACCGGGGCCATGGCAGCCTCCTGATCAGGGGAAGCCCTAAACAGGGCCAGACCGCCATCTCCGGCAAACTTATTGACACTACCACCCTGCTCCTCTATAAGTGCCACGAAAAGCTGAAAAAAATTGCTGAGAAAACGGCGCAAATCTTTTAAAGGAAGCTGTTCTGTCAACCGGGAAAAATGGCACATATCAGCAAAGAACACAAAGCAGGATTCCACCGCACCAATGTCTTCCGGCCTTGCCTGGCCCTGCCATACAGTGGCCGCAGCTTCACGCCCCAGGTAACGCTCAAGAAGTGTGTACTCGGCCTGTTTATCCATCCCCGGTATTTCCCATTCCACCAATCCCTGCTCCAAGCGAAACATTTAATAGCAGCAGGCTCTACAAAAAGAGACTAAGATACCACTGGCTGTCTGCAGCCGCAAGTAATCCGGCCCCAGCCTGATCATCCCACACAGCATGTCAGTATAAATATAATCCCGCACAATCCAGCACTCTGTCAGCCGTTCGTGAACGCTCAGCCAAACGCCCATATCCCACTTGCAGAACGCATGCGCCCAGCAAGTCTCGCTGACTTTGCCGGTCAGGAACACCTGGTGGGTGAGGGGCGCTTTCTGCGGCAGATACTTGGCGGCGGCAAGCTGCCGTCCCTGCTTTTTTGGGGCCCCCCGGGTTCTGGCAAAACATCTCTTGCCAGTTTGCTGGCGCGCGCGACTTCGTCCCACTTTGTGTTCTTTTCCGCCGTGCTCTCCGGGGTCAAGGAAATCAGACAAATTGTAGAGCAGGCTCAGGCTCTACGAGATACGGAACAGCGCCCCACCATCCTTTTTGTCGATGAAATTCATCGCTTCAATAAAGGCCAGCAGGATGCCTTTCTCCCCCATGTGGAAAGCGGGCTGCTCACCCTGATTGGCGCAACTACGGAAAACCCCTCTTTTGCCATCAACCCACCGCTCCTGTCGCGCTGCCAGGTCCTGCTGCTGCAACCACTGGAGCCAGAACACATCAAGATGGTGCTGCGCAGGGCCTTACATGATGCCAGGGGACTGGGCGAGCTTGGTTTGGTTATAGAGGACGAGGCCCTTGCTTATTTGGCCGAGGCTGCGGATGGCGACTGCCGCCGCGCCCTGAACTTTATCGAAAACGCTGCCTCACTGGCGCTTGACGCCGGCAAAACGCAAGCAAGCGGTACAGTGCCGGGGCTCATTGATCTGGCCTGCGCCAAGGAAGCGGTGCAGGAGCGCACCCTGCGCTATGACAGCGATGGTGAAGAGCACTATAATCTGATCTCCGCTCTGCATAAAAGTCTGCGGGACAGCGACCCGGACGGAGCGGTATACTGGCTGGGCCGCATGCTCCTTGCCGGAGAAGACCCACTCTACATTGCCCGCCGCATGATCCGCTTTGCCTCCGAGGATATCGGCAATGCCGACCCGCAGGCCCTGCAGATCAGCCTCAACTGCCGGGAAGCTTTTCATTTGCTTGGCTCGCCCGAAGGGGAACTGGCCCTGTATCAGGCTGCGGTTTATTTAGCCACTGCCCCCAAGAGTAATGCGGTCTACGCACTCACGTACAAGGTACGCGCCGACATCAAACGTACCGGCAGCCTGCCGGTGCCGCTGCACCTGCGCAATGCGCCCACCAAGCTGATGAAAAATCTGGGCTACGGTAAGGGCTACCAGTACGCCCATGACGAGCGCGATGCCCTAGTCAGCCAGGAACATCTGCCCGAACAACTGACAGGCACTATCTACTACGAACCCAGCAACCGGGGCTATGAGGCCCTGGTGCGGGAACGTCTGCATAAGTGGAGACAAATCCTCAAACAACGAGCCGCACAGCATGACAACACAAAAAACACACCGTAACCGCCGCCATCCCATCTTGTTCGCCCTGCTTTTCATCCTTGGCCTTGGGTTGCTGCCGCAGCCGCTGCACGCACAAACGCTTCGCATTGTCTACAGCAACGACAACCTGGGAGAACTTGCGCCCTGCGGCTGAGAACGAAGCAGAATGGGCGGTCTGTCCAAAAAATCGGCTTTTATCACCAGTATACGTGCCAACAACAACACACCGGTGCTGCTGCTTGATGCCGGCAACATGCTCTTCAGGCAACACACCCTTCCTGTTGCTGCTGGCGAGGCAGAGGCGGCACGTATCAAGGCCAAAGGGTTGGTCGTCGCCAACCAGCAGATAGGACTCAGCTTTTCAGGCATTGGAGCAAACGATCTGGCGGCAGGGCCAGGCTTTCTCAAAAGCACGAGCGACAAGGGCTTTACCTGGC
>CAZEIT010000042.1:8883-9661 GCA_964512515.1 uncultured Desulfobulbus sp. | reverse complement strand
AAAGCGGAAAATACCATAGCCCAAAAGAAATAGAGCCAGCATGGAGCCATGCGGCCAGAAGCGCTGCTGCGGCCTTTGCCAGGGCTTTGCCTTAAGCGCCCACAAAAGCGCAAAGAGCACCAAACCCTCAAAAAAGGCCTCGTAGAGCTGGGAAGGATGCCGGGGCAGTGGCCCGCCTTCAGGAAAAACCATGGCCCAAGGCACAGCACTCACCCGTCCGTAGAGTTCCCCATTAATGAAGTTACCCACCCGGCCAAAAAAAAGTCCCAAGGGAGCGGTCACCGCATAGAGATCGGCTCCGCGCCAGAAGTCAAGTCCGCTACGGCGGCAGTACCACAGGCCCGCCACCAGCGCGCCAATGCAACCGCCATGAAACGACATGCCGCCCGACCAGGTGGCAGGAATCTCCAGGGGATGGGCCAGATAGTATCCGGGGTTGTAAAAAAAGACGTAGCCGAGCCTGCCGCCGATGATCACCCCGACAATCAAGGCAAGGTTCAGGTTATCGAGCCGTGCCAGCAGTTCCTGCCAGCCAAATCGTTTGGCCTGCCGAGCCACCAGCAGGTAGGCGCCGACAAAACCAAACACATACATAAGCCCGTACCAGCGTAACTGCAGCGGGCCCAGGGACAGCAAAACCGGATCAATGGCAGGATAGGACAGCATACGCGCTCCTTGTTTTAAGTGCGGCTCAAATTCGGCCCAAGCGCTTTAAATGCACCTGCAAGACCGCAATGGCGGCAGGGGTCACTCCAGAGATGCGGGCGGCCTGGCCAAG
>CAZEIT010000042.1:0-8873 GCA_964512515.1 uncultured Desulfobulbus sp. | reverse complement strand
GGCTGAATGGTGCTGAGTTTTTCCACCACCTCATTGGAAAGCCCGGGCAGGCCCTTGTAGCTGAAATCTTCCGGCAACTCGATGCGTTCAAGCTTACGAAAGCGCTCTACCTGTTCCTGCTGCCGCTTGATATACCCCGCGTACTTGACCTGCAGCTCAATTTCATCGGCAACCATGCCATCCTCTTCAAGGGAGCAGGGAGTTTCAGCCAGGGGAGCCAGTTCTCCCAAATGCTTGAGATTCAGTTCCGGCCGCCGCAGCAGCTCTTCAAGACTCAGCGTTTGATTAAGCGGGCTTGATTCAAATTGCGCCAGTTGACTGTTGACCGCGGCAGTCGGTTTGACCCTGGTGTTTTCAAGCAGGCTTAAACAGTTGTGGATGCGGTTTTGCTTCTCGCTGAAGGCCTGCCAGGCAGCATCACCCAGTAGACCTGCCTCTCGGCCAATGGCACAGAGGCGCATATCAGCATTGTCTTCCCGCAAGAGCAGGCGATATTCGGCCCGTGAGGTAAAAAGGCGATACGGTTCCTTGGTGCCAAGCGTTATAAGATCATCAATGAGCACACCGATATAGGCCTGGGAACGATCCAGCACCAGCGGCTCCTCATTTCGGCAGTAGCGGACGCTGTTGATGCCTGCCATAAGCCCCTGGGCAGCGGCCTCTTCGTAGCCCGAGGTGCCGTTGATCTGACCGGCGAAAAAAAGACCAGCTACCGCCTTGGTTTCAAGGGAGGCCTTCAGCCCGCGCGGGTCGATAAAGTCATACTCAATGGCATAACCGGGCCGCATGATACGCGCCGATTCCATGCCGGCAATGGAATGCACCAGTCTGATCTGGGTGGTCAGGGGCAGGCTGGTGGAAATGCCGTTGGGGTAGATCTCCACCGTATCCAGCCCTTCCGGTTCAAGAAAGATCTGGTGCCGGGTTTTATCCGGAAAGCGCATAATCTTGTCTTCAACCGATGGACAGTAGCGTGCGCCAATCCCTTCAATAACGCCGGCATACATGGGGGACTGGTCGATCGAGCCACGAATGATCTCATGGGTGGCTTCATTGGTATAGGTAATATGGCAGGGCAGCTGCGGCAGGGGCGGAGGCCCAGGCGGGGTGCTGAAGGAAAAAAAGGTGACAGGACTGTCGCCGTGCTGTGCCTCAAGCCTGGAATAATCAATGGTGTTGCGGTCAATGCGGGGCACAGTGCCGGTTTTCATGCGACCAACGGCAAAGCCCTGGGCCTTGAACCACTGCGCCAGGGCCATGGATGGAAAGTCGCCCAGCCGTCCGGCAGAAAAATTCTTCATACCCACATGCACCAGGCCATTTAAAAAGGTGCCGGTAGCCACTATAACCGCCCGCACCCGCACCACCTCGTCCAAAGAGGTACGCACACCCCAGACCGCGCCCTTTGCCACCAAAATTTCATCCACCATGGCCTGGCGCACCGCCAACCCCGGCTGGTTTTCGAGGATCTGCTTCATGCGCAGGCGGTACAAAAGCCGGTCAGCCTGGGCGCGAGAGGATCGCACGGCCGGCCCCTTGCTGGTATTGAGGCGACGGAACTGGATTGCGGTGGCGTCGATGTTCCTGGCCATTTCGCCGCCAAGCGCGTCTATTTCCCGCACCAGATGCCCCTTGGCCAAACCGCCAATGGCCGGATTGCAGCTCAAGGCGCCAATGGTGTCAACATTCATGACGCAGATCAGGGTGCGGCAACCCAAACGGGCAGCTGCCAGGGCGGCCTCGCACCCGGCATGGCCAGCCCCGATAACGGCAATATCAAAATCCAGCATAGCTTACTTGTGTGCGTGTTTGCGTATTGTGGAAGAAAATCGGTACGCTTACCTGCGCAGGCGTTTGCCCAGAAAATGGTAAAAAGAACAAAAGGAGTAATTCCGTTTCCAGATCAAAGATGATATCAAGGAGGCGAGCAAATGCGACGCAGGCGTACATGAAGTACGTCCTACGAGCATTTTCCGAAGCCGACACAGATAGGGCTTTGATATGGAAATGGAATTACTATACGGGAGAAATACTCCTTCCTGCAAGGTGCAATAGGTAGGCAGCGCCGCCAGCTCTGCTCAACCAATCCTCCAGCTTATTTTACCAGCTTATATAGGCCCAAACGGGCCGGTGCTCCGGCTGCAGCAGAAAAGAGCCGTCTTCCTGCCTGGTTGCAATAGAGCGGACATACTTAAGCAAAAGCGCCTGCTCTTGCGGGGTCAAATCCGGCAGCATCCAGTTGTAGCTGGCGCAGGCATCCTCCAGGCTGATGCACAAGCGGCTGTTATCGCCGTAGACATAGACGACAGAGGCACGATAACCCAACTGATAAAGGGCGTTGAGGGTGTAGATGTAATCCGGTCCGCGTCGAGGCTCTCGCCCCACCGCCGCAAAGGCCATCGGATCAAAGGGGCCGGAACCGACCCGGTCAACCACCACCCGTTTACGTTGACCATAGGTGCTCATACGCCTGAGTGCAGCCAGAATGTCCCGCACCGACAGGCTCCGGGCCGCTATGACGAGATCGTGCGGCACTATGCCAAGCGATTCCCAATCGTCTGTCCAGGAAGCATGGACCGTGCTAAAATTGCTGCGCCCCTCCTCTTTGGCACGCCGTGCAGCCTCGCTGAGCATGGCCGCGGAAAAATCCATGCAGGTTACATGGCGCACCCGCGCTGCCAGAGGAACAGCCAAGGTGCCGGGGCCTGCGCCCACATCCAGTACCGTCCACTCGGGCTGGGCTGCGATCAGGTGCAAACACTGCTGTTCAAAGGCAGCATGCGTACTTCGCTTGGCAAAGGAGGCGGCGCGTTCGTCCCAGACAGATGCCTGCCTGGGTTTCCAGCCGGCATCGTCTTGCGCCTGCCGCCACAGCGCACCCCAATCAATATCTTCGTAGCGCACCTGGTATCGCTCCTTTTTCCTCATAACAGGGAAATACGTTGACAGAGAAGCTCGTCTGCGAGTACATTTTCATCTTTTGGGTAATGGCCTATGCATGTCATTCTCTGGGGGCCAGTCCGGCACATGCCGGCATTTTCATGTGATGTTCAAGTCTCGGAGAAAGACGTCAGGCCCTGCAGTCTTCATCACACAGCCATCATAAAGGATAGCTATTATGAGTAAAAGAACTTTTCAACCCGGTCGTACCTCGCGCTCCCGCACCCATGGTTTTCTTGTCCGTATGAGCACCCGTTCCGGTCGGGCCGTTATCAGAAGAAGAAGAGCCAAGGGCCGCAAACAGTTGGCACCGTGATCCCGTGCCCGGAAGCTGCTCCTTTCCTCGCAGGATGCGCCTGCATCTGAATCGTGAATTCCAGCAGGTCTACAAGAAAGGGAAAAGGCGGCATGGCAAGGGATTTAGCATCATCTCCACTCCAAATGGCGAAGACAATAGTCGTTTGGGCATCAGTGTGCAGCGCAAGGCTGGTACCGCCGTACGGCGCAACCGCATAAAGCGGCTGTTCCGCGAGGCCTTCCGGTTGCATCGGGAACAGTTTCCGCAGGCAAGCGATATTGTCATCGCCGTGCGTCCAGATTTTTCCTGCAACCGTCTGACAGAGCTCGAACATGAAATTGCCGTCCTGCTGCGCCGAGGCAATTCAGCATGAATCCAGCAAGCCCGGAGCCGAAGCCCGAGCATGGCAAACCCAGCCCATATGCCCAAAAAAGAAGGCTGTCTTGGCACAGGCCCTGGTGCTGGCCTCGCCTTATTTTAATCAACCTGCTGCGCACATATAAACGCTATCTCTCCCCTCTGTTGCCGCCTTCCTGCCGTTTTACCCCTACCTGCGCCGAGTATGCCATCGAGGCAGTCAGCAAGTATGGCATTTTCAGGGGATTGTTCCTCACCTGTTGGCGGCTTTTGCGGTGCAACCCCTTCTGTCGCGGCGGCTACGATCCCGTACCATGACCCGGCTCTCATACTAAACCTTTTACTCCGGCCAGCCCCCCTGTGCCGGATTTTCCCAGGTGTTGAACCATGGATATGTACCGTACCTTCTTAGCCATAGCGCTATCCTTTGTTATCCTGCTGGGTTACCAGTACTTTTTTGCTCCGCCCGTGCAAGAACCGCAGCCGCCTGCCACATCAAGCGGACAAGGCACCGTCGCATCCTCACCAGACGCCACGGTAAACGGTGCTCCCACCACGGTCAGTTCTACAGCGACGGAAGTGGCGGTTGACCCTGCCGCCCGGGACATCACCGTGGAAACCCCGCTCTATACCGCTGTTGTTTCCGAGCAGGGAGGCGCCATCAAGAGCTTTCTCCTCAAGCAGCACCGCACCGGTATCAGCAAGGATTCCGGAGCCATGGAGCTTGCTCCCGCGAGCAACCCAGCGGACAGACCCTTGCTCTTTTCCCTGGATAACGGCGCCAACACGGAACTGCCCCTGTACAAGGCGGCAAACACCGACACCCAACTCAAAGCCCAGCAAGGGCAGACCGAACTGGTGATGACCGCCACCATGCCCGAGGGGGTGCAGGTGGTGCGCACCATGCGTTTTTCTGCTGACAGTTATCTGATACCCGTCCAATATACGCTAAAAAACACCACTGACCGACCGCTGCAGGTTTCACCTGCACTCATTTGGAACAGCGCACCCTTTCCCCACACCAATCCCCCCAGTTCCTACCTGTTTGCAGGGCCTGCCGCCTATATCAACAACGAGCTGGTGGAAATCAAAGGCAAAGAATTGGGCAAGGGCCCGGTTATCAAGCAGGGCACGGTCAGTTGGGCGGGCTATACCGACAGCTACTTCATCACCACGGTAATGCCCGAAACTGAGGCTCCTCTTACCCTGACCGTACAAGGCTCGGATGCTGCCAGCCGCAGCATCCTCTCACAGGGACTGGAGACCCTGCAACCGAACAGCAGTACAAGTTATGACTACACCCTGTACATGGGGCCTAAAAAATTCACCACGCTCCAGAACCTGGGCCATAACCTGGCTCATGCTGTTGATTATGGCTGGCTGGATCTCATTGCCAAGCCCATGCTCTGGTTGTTGAACTTTTTTTACAGTTTTACCAAGAATTATGGCATCGCCATCATCCTGCTCACCATCGTGATCAAGCTGGCCTTCTGGCCTATTACCCAGAAAGGTATGAAATCCATGAAAAACATGCAGAAGCTGCAACCGAAGATTGCAAAACTGCGTGAAAAATTCAAGGACGACCCTGCCAAGATGAACCAGGAGATGATGGGGCTATACAAGACCTACAAAATCAATCCTCTGGGCGGCTGTCTGCCAATGCTGATCCAGATCCCATTTTTCTTTGCCCTGTACCGGGTGCTGATGGCGGCAATTGAGCTGCGGCACGCGCCCTTTATGCTGTGGATCAACGACCTGTCCATGCCCGACCGATTGTGGCTTGGTTTTGATATCCCCTTCCTGCACGGGCTTCCGGTGCTCACCCTGCTCATGGGCGGGTCCATGTATCTGCAGCAGAAGATGACACCCACGGTCGCAGATCCTACCCAGGCGCGCATCATGCAGTTTTTACCTGTTATTTTTACTTTCATGTTTCTCAATTTCGCCTCAGGCCTTGTGCTGTACTGGTTTGTCAATAACCTGCTTTCCATGCTGCAGCAGTACCTGATCAACCGCAGCACCAGTAAGGCTTGATCTGCATTCAAGGATTGCACTCACATGACCAAGGGAAAAGATTTTTATGGAGCAGAAATAGCCGAGGTAATTGAACAGGCTTGCAAGGAACTTGGCCTTCCCCGCGAACAGCTTGATATTACTGTACTGGAGACCGGATCAGCCGGTATTTTCGGTCTGTGCAAAAAAAGGGCCCATATCCGTGTGCAGGTGAAAAAAGGCCCGGCAACAAAAAACTCTCAATCCGAGATACCGGAAGATAGTACAGCCAGTTCACCTCAGCCCGGGGAGCAGGAAAAACAGGAACAGGACAAAGGCCAAAGTGGCGTTCGCACGCCAAGGAAACGACCCGCCAGAAAAGCTGTAGCAGCAAAAACGGCTGAAAATGGTGTACCCCTGCCACCTCCTGTTCCTGCTGAAACCGAGCCGGCTGTTGCAAAGGAGCCTTCCAGTGTAGAAAAAGAAACCAGTGCCGCTCCAGCGCCGGAGAGTTTGGCAGTCATTGAGGATAAACTCAAACACCTGCTTGGGCTCATGGGCCTGCCTTCCACTGTGGTGGTTCAATTCACTGACAACACCATTTTGTGCAGCATCAGCGGCGAGCATGAGGCCTACTTGGCCAGCCAGGATGGCAAAATCCTCGACAGCCTGCAGTATCTGCTGCGCAAGATGATTGGCGCTCACCTGCCGGAGCGGGCCACCCTCAGCCTGGATGCGGCGGGATATCGGGAACAGCGGCTTGCCCGCCTGCAGGAGCAGGCCACCGAGCTTGCGGCCCAGGTGCGGCAGAACGGTAAAACCAAGGTTATCTCCGGCCTGAACCCTGCGGAACGCCGCGCTGTTCATCTGGCTCTGCAACAGGACGGGGAAATACGAAGCCGTTCGGTTGGCTCGGGCCTCTTTAAAAAAATACTGATCTACAAGACGGGTAAGGAGAGCAAGCCCGCGACCAGTAAACGCCGGAGCGGCGCAGGTGAGCGTCAGGACAAGGATTGACACCATTGCCGCAATCGCTACCCCGCCAGGCACAGGCGGGGTGGGCATTGTCCGTGTTTCCGGCCCAGAGGCCCTGGCTCTGCTGAAAAAACTGTTTCAGCCCCGCCGTCCCCAATCTGCCTTTGCCAGTCACCATCTCTATTACGGCAACATTCACGCACGAAACGGTGCGATTCTGGATGAAGTCCTGGCCGTGTATATGCGGGCTCCGCACACCTACACCCGTGAAGACGTGGTGGAGTTTCAATGTCACGCCTCTCCCCTTGTGCTGCAAGAGCTTTTGGAGCACCTCTTTACTTTGGGCGCACGACCAGCTGAGCCGGGCGAATTCACCAAGCGCGCCTTTCTCTCCGGCCGTATCGATCTTTCTCAGGCCGAGGCGGTCATTGATCTGTTGGAGGCACGCAGCGCATCTGGCGCGGGCCTTGCCGCAGCCCAGTTGCAGGGAACACTGGCACGAGAAATAGCAGACATTCGCACCGCCCTGATCGAGCTCATGGCCCAACTTGAAGTGGCTATTGATTTTCCCAATGAAGATGCAGACATCTTTGACCGGCATACAGCCCGCAATGTGCTGCAAGAGCGCGTACTTGTCCCTGTCAGGATGCTGATTGCCGATGCCGATCACGGCCGGGTCTACCGGGAAGGGGCGCGCCTGGTCATTGCGGGGTTGCCCAATGCAGGCAAATCAAGCCTGCTCAATGCCCTGTTGCGCGAAGAACGAGCCCTGGTCACCCCGGTGCCCGGCACGACCCGCGACACCATTGAAGAAGGTATGAGTCTCAATGGCATTCCGGTGCAGCTTATCGATACAGCGGGGATCCGTTTTAACCACGATGATCCGGTGGAAGCGCTCGGGGTTGAACGGGCTCGAAAAATGATTGATAGCGCTGATTGCGTACTCTTTCTGATCGACGCCCATGCAGGTTTCACCCAAGCAGACCGGGAATTACAGGCAATCTTTCCCCACAAGCGGCAGTTGTTGGTGCTAAACAAACGGGATCTGGTCACGGCAGAACAAGAGCAGGAACTGCGCTGCCAAGTAGCGGCAATAGAAAAGCCGATGGTGAGTATCTCAGCCCGCAGTGGAGAGGGTATGGAGGACTTGCACAAGGCGATTTTGAAAGTGATTGCGCCAAACCAGGATACGCTTGGGGAGACAGCCCGCTTTGCCCCCAATCGTCGGCATCGCAGCCTGCTCAGCCAGGCGCTGAACGCCTGCACTACCTGTCTGGATTCATTGGCTTGCGACGCACCGCTTGACCTGCTCAGTGTGGATGTACAGACAATTCTCGACTGTATTAGTGAAATTAGCGGCCATAGCACCCCCGAAGAAGTCCTGGACGTAATCTTCAGCCGTTTCTGCATTGGCAAATAAAGCAAACAAAAAATGCCTTCTCACCCAAGGATGAAAAGGCATTTTCAGCGCTTTGACATGGAACTGGAATACTTTATTTTTTCTGCAGCCTCGCCTGCTGAGTAGCTCGCATATAATCCATGGGATTGATGGGAGCGCCCCGGTAACGAATTTCATAGTGCAAGTGAGCCCCAGTACTTCTGCCGGAATTTCCCACCAGACCAACCACATCTCCCGGGGCAATACTGTCGCCAACCTGCACCAGACGCTTGCTCAGATGAGCAAACATGGTCTCATATCCCTTACCATGGGAAATAATAATATTCTCCCCATAGTCAGGAGAATAGCTAGAGCTTACCACCCGGCCATTGGCTGTGGCATTAACCTTTTCACCCATTCGCGCCTGAAAATCCACCCCCTCATGAAAGGCGCGACGGCCATTGACAGGGTCTTGGCGACCTCCAAAGCGTGAACTGATAGGCGCATCAATCGGCCTACCCAGAGGCAGGTTTGCAAGCAGATCCAAAGCCTTGGTTGCATTGTCCGCACCGGTGTCCGTACTTGGCGGGGCTATAAAAAGACCGCCGCTGTGGGCCCGATTTTCCTGCACCATTACTTCAACCCCAAGCTGGTCCTGCAGAGTATTCGCCAGCCGGGTCTGTTCATCCAAGGTGGCCTTTTTCTTGAGAAATGGCGACCCTGCCGGAGCCTGCGCCGTTGTAGCTGAGACACCGCGCCTCTGCGTGCGCACCTCAGCGGTGTGCACCGCTTTTACCGTGCGCGTCTTTTTCGCAGCGACCTGAGCTGGCTTGGTGTTTTGCGTGCGGCTTTTTACCTGCTTGTGCGCAGGCTTTGCTTTATGGGTGGCGACCTGCTCCTTGGCATCGGCCTCAAGACGCACAATTTTGCCTT
>CAZEIT010000041.1:0-10335 GCA_964512515.1 uncultured Desulfobulbus sp. | reverse complement strand
CACCACTTCAGATTTCTTGGGCTTGGGCAAGGTTTCTACCGAAATGCTGAGTGCGATCAGCGTTGCCAATGCTTGCATGTTCAATAAAAAAAGCCTTGTACCGGTTCGGTACAAGGCTTTTTGCTTGAAGGTACTTGGGCGCGGCTAGCCTGCCTCTGTAACGTTCTTCCCGCTTTGATCTGGAAATGAAATTAGGCCTTGACCGTGTTTACAATCAGGACAAAAAAATTGTCCTCCTTGAAAAAAACCTGCTGCAAGTCATAGCTCTGGTTGGGCTCCAGCTCGACAAAAACCCGCACCTTGCTGCCATCTGCTGCCTTGTCCAGCCGGATAGCCTTGACAAAACGGCCACTTATCTTAATCGGCCCCTCCAAGGCCGGCGCAACCTGCAGGTTAGTGAATTCACAGATCACCTGCGGAGAACCGGTTTCAATACTGCGCAGCACGGGCGGGTAAAAGCCGTTTAGTTTAAACTGCACCAGTTCACCCCGGGGCGAATCAGGATCAAACTGGATGGCAGAGAGGTACGGTGCTTCTGTAGGTGCGGCAGGAACAGCGGGGGCAGGCGCAGGGCTCGCGGGTGTGATTGCGTCTGCTGTTCCGGTTGGAGCAACAGGCTTTACCGGACTAAGAGGTTGAGCGGGCTGGTCCGGAACATTTTCAAATGCCTTTGCCGCTGAAGCAGGGCTTTGCGCTGACATCGAGGCTGGCTTTTCTGTTTGCGTGCCAGCATCCGGGCTTACCGGCTCTTGCCGGGTAAGTGCAGGAGCAGCAGCGGGTCCTTTTGCTGTCTCAACTAAGGGCGCAGGCTTGCGGGCTGTAACCGTTTCCTTGCGCGCTGGGGCAGGTGTGGCTTCCTTTTCCTTCTCGGCCGCACTGTTTACTGTGACAGCTTCCTGGCTGGCACCTTTTTTCTTACTAGCTCCCGCAGGCAACCTGGCAGGTGCTGTCTGGGCAGGTTTTTCCTTAGCTGCCACTGCAGCGCCAGCTCCGGTAAAGCGAATGATCAGACGCTTGTTGTTCTCATCCACTTTGTAACTGTGCTTTAAGCCCTGTAAAGAGGCAACATCAAAGACCAGTCGCGTCTTGATCTCTCCTTGGCGGTGGATACCCAGTCGCACGCCTTTAACCATAGCCGCGCCCGGTGTGAGATCGCGCAGGGTGCTGCGTGGCTCCACCCCTGCAAAGTCAAAAACAAGCCGGGGTTGCTTGCCGCCCATAGTAAAAACTTTGGGTTCGACCACGGCGTTAAAGCTGAGCACCACCTCTTCGCTGCCGGCAGCAAGAGTCTTGTGCTCGATCTTTTGCAACTGCGCCGCATGTGCGGCTGCTGCTGTGCCGCAGAGCAGGAAAAGTGGAAGTATTAGCCGCAAAAACATGGTAAGAATAGAACTTTTCATTTTTCTGGGACAGTTCGGATAGTTGGATTGAAAAAGCAGAACATGCATAGCAACAATTACGCAGTTGCTGCCCAGGAAGCAAGTTTTTTTCGCTAGGCCTGGATTATGGAGCTCTTTTCTCCCGAAAAACCGGAAAATATTCCAATTTTAGATCAAAGGTATAAATCAAGAAAGCAAGGGAAAGACAACGCAGGCATAGGTACAGGTTGTCTTGGAGCCTTTACCAAAACCGACACAGATAGCGCTTTGATCTGAGATGAGAACAACCCGGCCCCAGACCCAACACAGCCACCTTTTATCCCAGCCGTGAACCGCGTGGCCCAAGGCTGCGCCAAGGCATCATCATTCTCTACAAATGACAGAACAAAGCAAAACCTGGCCCGAAATATCTGACCTGTCTGCCCTGCAGGCTCAGTTGCCGCTGGTACGCAAGCCCGGCCAATACGTGGGCCTTGAATACAATGCCGTCCATGCTATCCAAGGCGCTCTGCAAGAGGAACAGCTCAACTGCTGCCTGATCTTCCCGGACCTCTACGAAATCGGCATGTCACATCAGGGCTTGCAGATTCTCTACCATATCCTCAACCAGCGGGAAGATTTCTGCGCCCACCGCGCCTACACGCCGGATACAGACATGGAGGCCCTGCTGCGCAAACAGCGGCTGCCGCTCTTTTCGCTTGAGGCAGGAGTACCCCTGGCCCGCTACGACATGCTTGGCATCACTCTGCCATACGAGCTCTGCTACACCAACATCCTCACCGTACTCGACCTGGCCGGCCTGCCCCTGCGCAGCCATCACCGTGACAACAACCATCCGCTGGTACTCGGCGGCGGTTCCTGTGCCTTTAACCCGGAACCGGTGGCTGATTTCTTTGATGCCATCCTGCTGGGTGATGGTGAGGAGGCCATTATCGAGATTGCCAACCTGCTCCATGCTGCCAAAAAGAAAAAAACCGGTCGCAGGGAGCTGCTCAGGCAATTGAGCTCGGTGCAGGGGCTCTATGTGCCCTCGCTGTTCAAACCACACTACAGTACAGAAAATGGCAGGCTGCAATCCATGCAGGTGCTTGAGCCCGGCTACACCAGCGTGCGCCGTGCCATTTTGCCTGCGCTTGATTCCGGCACGCTGCAGCATCGGCCGCTGGTGCCGGCAGTCAAACCGGTACACGATCGGCTGGCCATGGAGATTGCCCGGGGCTGCACCCGGGGTTGCCGCTTCTGCCAGGCAGGCATCCTGTACCGGCCAGTGCGGGAACGGAGCCTGGAGGATATCCTCACCTGGGCAGATAAAGGGATTGAAGCCAGCGGCTTTGAGGAAATGGCGCTCTTGTCCCTTTCCACCGGCGACTACTCCTGCCTGGATGAACTGGTGCTCACCCTGATGAACCGCTTCAGCCCGCGCCGGGTGGCGCTATCCATGCCCTCCATGCGGGTGGGCACGCTCTCACCGGCTATTATGGAACAGATCCGGCGGGTGCGCAAAACCGGCTTCACTATTGCACCGGAGGCGGGCAGTGAACGCCTGCGCCAGGTCATCAACAAGGGGATTACCGAAGAAGACCTGCTCGACACCTGCCACAACGCCTTTTCCCTGGGCTGGAACCTGATCAAGTTCTACTTTATGACCGGCCTGCCCACGGAAACTGAAGCCGATGTAGAGGCTATCGCCACCCTGGTGCGCAAGGCCAAGGCGCAGGCCCAGACTGGAGCCAGTAGCGGCGGTCGCCGAGGTGTACAAATCAATGTGGGCGTAGGCACTTTTGTGCCCAAGGCGCACGCTCCCTTTCAGTGGGAAGAACAGCTCAGCCTGGAACAATCCAAGGAGCGGATTCAACTGCTCAAACGGCTCCTGCCTGCCAAGGGCTTCAAGCTGAAATGGCATGATCCCGAGCAATCGTACCTGGAAGGGGTATTCGCCAGGGGCGACCGCAGGCTGAGCGCGCTTGTTGAAGAGGCTTGGAGCCGGGGCGCGCGCCTGGACAGTTGGGGCGAGCAGTTTCAACTGAGCCGCTGGCAGGAAGCGGCCAGGCACTGCGACATTGAGCTGGATGCGTATTTGCGCGAGCGCAGCCCTGATGAGCTCCTGCCTTGGGATCACCTGGACTGCGGGGTTGAGCGCTCCTTTCTCCTGGCCGAGCGTGAACGTGGCCTAGCCCAGCAGTATACGCCAGATTGCCGCACCAATGGCTGCCAGGGCTGCGGCATCTGTGATTTCAAAACCGTGCAGCCTGTGCTGCACAGCTTGCCTACACCCCCAAAAGAGCTCGAACACAGGGAAAATGTTGTACTCAACCCAGGTAAGGGCATTACCTACCGGGTGCACTACAGCAGAAGCGGGAGCAGCCGTTTGCTTGGTCATCTGGAACTCTTGCAACTGATCTTTCGTACGCTGCGGCGGGCGAGCATGCCGCTTGCCTATACGCAAGGGTTCAACCCCACTCCCAAGGTATCTTTCAGTCAAGCCTTGCCGGTGGGCATGGAGAGCCTGGCCGAATACTTTGACATGGAACTGCTGCGGCCCATCAGCCTGGATGACTCCCTGGTGGCTAGCCTGAACAGAGAATTGCCGCCGGGCCTGCGGGTGCATACCATCAGCTTTGCGCCCAAAAAAAATGCGGCCTGCGCCAAGGCCAGCTACAGCGTCTATCTGAACGGCCATGATCCGGCAGCCTTGAATGCTCAAATAACAGCCTTTCTTGCCTGCGAGCATTTTCCCATTACGCGGCTGCGCAAAAACCGGGAAACCCACTTTGACATGCGGCCGCTCGTTGCCGCCATGCAGTTTGAAGAGGATGTGCTCCTGCTGACCCTCATCCACCACCAGGGTCTACCCGGAGTCAACCCACGCGAGGTGCTGGAAAAGGTGTTTGGCTTCAGCCAGGAAGAGGCGCTTTTGTGCAGGATCATTAAAAGAGAAAGCGTGGATATACCTGTTCCAGCTTGAGAATTATGCTACTTTGCAGTAAATATGATGAGTTTCATCCCATGAATCATCCTGTTTATTGTGCACGGCACGGATGCTGTGCCGTTTTTTGTGCCCGGATAAAGGAGAACGAATGAAAAAGATAGTGTTGCGCGACGATGAAATGCCACGCCAATGGTATAACGTGGTTCCGGATATCCCAAACGGGCTGCGACCGCCGCTTGACCCGGTGACCCATGAGCCGATCAGCCCAGAAAAACTGGGGGCCATCTTTCCCCAGGGGCTGATTGAGCAGGAAATGAGCCAGGAGCGCTTCATTCCCATCCCTGAAGAGGTGCTTGAAATCTATTCCATCTGGCGGCCAAGCCCCCTGGTGCGTGCCAACAAGCTGGAGCAGGCCCTGGGTACCAAGGCGAAAATCTATTTCAAGAACGAAAGCATTTCGCCGATAGGCAGCCATAAGGCCAATTCCGCCGTGCCCCAAGCCTTTTTTAACAAAAAGGCCGGCATCAGACGTCTGACCACTGAAACCGGCGCAGGCCAGTGGGGTGCTGCGCTGAGCTTTGCCACTTCAAAATTCGACATGGCCTGCAAGGTCTACATGGTGCGGGTTTCCTACGATCAGAAACCCTACCGCAAATTCATGATGCAGACCTATGGCGGCGAGGTGGTGGCAAGCCCCAGTGAAGATACGAAAATCGGGCGCGAAATCTTGGCACGTATGCCGGATACACCCGGCGCTCTAGGTATGGCTATTTCCGAGGCACTGGAAGATGCCTTTGCCCATGCCGATACCAACTACTCGCTCGGTTCGGTGCTGAACCACGTGGTGCTGCACCAGTCCATAGTTGGGCTTGAAGCCAAAAAGCAGATGGAGATTGCCGGGGATTATCCGGATGTGATTGTCGGCTGCTGCGGCGGCGGCTCCAACTTTGCCGGTTTGATCGTGCCCTTTGTGCCCGATTATCTGGAAGGCAGGAAAATAACCTTTCTCGGTTGCGAACCCGCTTCCTGCCCCTCGCTCACCAGCGGCAAGCTGGCCTACGATACCGGCGATGTCGCCATGATGACGCCGCTTTTGTACATGTACACCCTGGGCCATGATTTCGTGCCACCCGGTCTGCATGCAGGCGGCCTGCGCTATCACGGCATGGCCCCGATTGTCTCAGCACTGACGCGGGAGAATATTGTCACCCCGCTGGCTCTGCACCAGCTGGAATGCTTTGAGGCAGGCGTGCTCTTTGCCCGCACCGAGGGCATTATCCCTGCACCGGAAAGCACCCATGCCATCCGGGGGGCTATTATCGAGGCCATGAAAGACCCAAAGGAGCCCAAAACCATCCTGCTGAACCTGTCTGGTACCGGCGTGATCGACCTGCCCTCCTACGACAAGTATCTACAGGGCGAGCTGCAGGATTACAGCTACCCACAACAGGAGATCGACGAATCCCTGGCCAAGCTGCCCAAGATACCTTAATTCAACTTCCAGATCAAAGCACTCTCTGTGTCGGCTCCGGAAAATGCTTCTCGGAGTACTTGTATGTACGCCTGCGTCGCATTTTCCTCGCCTCCTTGAGAGCATCTTCGATCTGAAACTGGAATCCTGTTGATGCTCTGACTTTGCACGGGTTTGTTACAATAACCCGTGCTTGTTTGTTTCCGCCGCAGCCTGCCGCTTTCTTCTTGAGCGGCAGGCTGTTCTTGCACCGGCCATCCGCACCAGTTCATTCTTTACCTGCAGCCTCTGCCATGCTGTTTCCGCTTTCTGCAAAAAAATATCCAAGACGCCTTACAGCACTCGTTTTCTGTATATTTGCCCTTCTGCCCCTTCTGCTTACCTTGCCTACTGTAGCACTGGCCGCCGCCTGCCCCGGCATGCAAGGCCTTATCAGCACAGGCAGTTATGCAGTGGCAGACACCTCAGGCAAAGTCATCGCAGGCTGCAACCTTGACCAGACCCTGGTGCCTGCCAGTATCATCAAGGTTGCCACGGTGCTGGGGGCCATGCAGGTGCTGGGGCCGGATTTTCGCTTCAATACCGGCTTTTATCAGGACAGAAAGGGTAACCTCTATATCCGTGGATTTGGCGACCCCTCGCTCGTCTCTGAGGAAATCAGCCTGATTGCCGCCCGCTTAAAGGCCCTGGGCCTGCACAGCGTGGACACGCTCTACGTGGATGATTCCGCCTTTGCCCTGGAGGGGCCAGTACCAGGTCAGGCTATCAGCGACAATCCATACGATGCGCCGGTGGGCGCCTTGGCAGTCAACTTCAACAGCATTGCGGTTTTTAAGGACAAGAAGGGCAATATTGCCTCGGGCGAAGCCCAAACCCCAACCCTGCCGCTGATGCACGATTTGGCCAGGCAACGCCCCGCAGGCCGCATGCGGCTCAATATCTGCTGTGATGGCGCAGATGGAAGGGAACGCAGCGCTCGGCATGCAGGCGAACTGTTCCGGGCCCTTTTCCAGCAAAACGGCGTCAATGTGACCAGGCTTGGCGGCAACAGACCAACACCAGCAGATGCGCAACTGCTCTACATGCATGCCAGCAGTCAGAACCTAAGCGAAATAAGCACTGCCTTGATGCACTCCTCCTCAAACTACATTGCCAATCTCATCTTTCTGCAACTGGGCGCCAAGCGCAAAGGATACCCCGCCACCTGGGCCAAGGCCCGGGCAGTGCTGCAGGAAGAACTTACCGTTTTACTGGGCCCGGCAATGGCAGAATCTATCCGGGTGAGCGAAGGCTCCGGCCTGTCAAGGGAGAGCCGCGTCAACGCCCGCACCATGCTCACCCTTTTGCAGCGCTTCCGGCCCTATCGCGCAATCTTGCGGCAGCAAAACGGCATTGCCCGCAAATCCGGCACCCTTACCGGAGTCTACAACCTGGCTGGCTACCTGCCCAGTGGCAGGGCCTATGTGATCATGCTCAACCAGCCTAAAAACACCAGAGACAGCATCCTGGCGCGTTTGCAGCAGAACTACGGCCAGTAATTCCAGCTCCATAACAAAGTTATAATTGAAACCAAGGATAGACCGACAGCGCTTAGGGCAATGTGGCCACAATACCTGCCTGCCCCTTGGCTGAAGCGGGTATCGACCTTATAGTGCTCAGGTAAATCCTGTACTTTCAGCCTGCATATCCAACCCATGAACAAGAAAATGACCGACTATTACGAGGCGCTTGGCCTGAGCAAAACAGCCTCAGCCGAGGAGATCAAAAAGGCCTACCGCAAACTGGCGTTCAAATATCACCCGGATAAAAACCAGGGGAACAAGGCAGCCGAGGAAAAATTCAAGGAAATCAGCGAAGCCTACGCAGTCTTGTCGGATCCAGAAAAACGGCAGCAGTACGACACTTTTGGATCTGCCGGCTTTCATCAGCGGTTCAGCCAGGAAGACATCTTTCGTAACTTTGACCTGGATTCCATTCTGCGTCAATTCGGCTTTGGTGGCGGCTTCAGCGGCGGTTTTCGGAATACCGGCAGCTTCCGTAACGCGGGCAGCGGCTCGCCCTTTGAAAACATCTTTCAGGGCGGCATGGGAGGAAGCGCTTGCCGGGGCGGCAGTTGCGCACCCCAGCCGGTTGCAGGCGCGGATTTGAACTACACCCTCAACATTACCCTTGACGATGTGCTCAATGGCGCGGAAAAAACCGTAACCCTGCGCCAGCCCAATGGCGAGCAGCAGAGCATTGCAGTGAAGGTGCCCAAGGGGATCGAACACGGCAAGCGCCTCAGACTGTCTGGGCGGGGCGCGCCATCGCCAAGCAATGGGCCGCCGGGCGACATGTATCTGAAGATCAACCTGACCCCCCATGCCCGTTTCCAGCGGGAAGAAGATGATCTGGTGGTGGAACACAAAATAACCTTCAGCCAGGCCTGTCTGGGTGCGAGTATTGAGGTGGAAAGCCTGGAAGGGAAGAAATTCAACGTCAAGGTACCGCCCGGAACGCAGCAGGACGCCAGGTTGCGGATCAAGGGCCATGGCCTGCCAGCAGGGCCTATGGGCGGCGAGCGGGGCGATCTGCTGGTCAAACTGATAGTGGCAGTGCCCAAGGCGCTCAGCCCCGAGCAGGAAGAGCTTATCCAGACGCTGGCCGCAAGCGGCCTCTAATGGCCATTTCCAAGTAAAGCCCTGTCTCTACCGGCATAAGCAAATGCTCGCAGGACGTATCTGAAGTACGCCTGTACCGCATTCCCCTCGCCTCCTTGATACATTTTGCTCTTCTTATGAACCGGAATACTAGCTGTCAGCCTTCTTCTGCAAGCTGTTCTGGCTTGTCTGTGCGGGTAAAGTAGGGGTTGTTGACTGCGTGCAATGTATAGAAAAAGGCTTTGGTAATGCGGATGATGTCATCCTTGATATTGCAGGTGGCCGGGACCAGCAGCATGGCCATGACCATGCCGTCAATGAAGGTAAATACCGCCACAGCCCCCAGCCGGACATCAAAATCCAGGGGCAGTTGACCTTGGCGGACGGCATTGCGAAGAAGGCGCTCTGTTTGCTGTACCGCCTCCATCCGCCGCTCCTCTCGCTCCAGAGGGGTTTCCTTTCGATCTGCAACGCCCAGCCTGCCCCGGTCGAGCCATATCTGAAAGACCTGACGGGTGGCGGCATTATCCGCCAAATCCGTCAGGATAGCATGCACCACTGCCTGCAATTTGCCCAGTGGGTCAGGTTCATCCACCCGCACTCCTGAGCGAAAGATTTGTTCATAGGGCAATACTGCCTCATCCCTTAGGGACATGAGCAGGTCTTCCTTGTTGTCAAAATGCCAGTAAATCGCTCCCCTGGTCACTCCAGCCATCTTGGCCACATCCGTCAGGGTTGTACCGGAAACCCCCTGGGTTGAAAACAGGGAACGGGCTGCCTTCAGTATGCAGGCGCGGGTTTCTTCGGCCCCTTCCTTGGTTTTTCGTGCCATGATCTTCCTCCTATACTCTGCACCTGGTCGTCATAAAGCGGTTACGCAGCTTCATGCCAATTCCATGTCAAAGCGCCATCTGTGCCGGCTCAGCAAATGCTCGCAGAATATACCTGGATGTATGCCTGCGTTGCACATGCTTCGCCTTCTTGGTTCATTTACGTTGATCTGAAACCAAAATTACTCTTTCCACCCGCCACCGAGCGCCTTGAACAAATTCACCTGGTTGTTCTGCTGGGCCAGCCGCAAGACCACATAGGCCTGACGGGCTTCAAACAGGGAACGCTGCGCATCCAACTGGGTGAGAAAACTGTCAATGCCTTCCTTGTAGCGCGAGACCGCCAAGTCATAGTACTGCTGGCTCGCCTCCACATAGGCTTTTTGTGCAGCCACCTGTTCAGCCAGCCATTTCTGCGCGGCCAGGGCATCGGCCACTTCACGGAAGGCGTTTTGAATGGCTTTTTCATAGCGGACGATACTGGCCTCCTTGCGCAGTTCCGCCACATCCAGTTGGGCCTGGAGACGACCGCCAGTGAAAATAGGCAGATTGATGGAGGGAGAAAAGAGCCAGGTCCCGGTGGCGCCGTCAAAAAGATCATCAAAATCAGGGGCCATGTAGCCCGCATTGCCGGTCAGGCGGATACTGGGGAAAAAGGCGGCGCGGGCAGCACCAATGCTGGCATTGGCCGCTCTGAGTTGATGCTCGGCCGCCTGGATATCGGGCCGTTGCAGCAGTACGCTGGACGGCAGCTCAGCGGGCAGCGGCAGGGTCAGGTCATGCTCCTCCAGACGCTGGCCATGGGCAGAGGGATCAGCCAGACGAACGCCGGCCAGCAGAGTCAGGTAGTTCATATCCTGCTCCCGCTGTAACTGGTATTGAGCCACACTGCCCCGTACCCGTTCCAGCATGGTGCGCGACTGAGCCAGCTCCAGGCTGTTGGCAATACCGCCATCAAAGCGCTGCTCTACCAGGCCGTAAGATTCTCGCTCATTACCAAAAGTGTCCTCGCTGATGGCCAAAAGTTCACGGTCAGCCAGAAGGCCCAGATAGGCACGGGCTGTCTCCGCCACCAGGCTGATGAGCG
>CAZEIT010000040.1:0-10477 GCA_964512515.1 uncultured Desulfobulbus sp. | reverse complement strand
ATCCGCGAGGGCGGCCGTACAGTGGGTGCAGGCGTAGTTAGTGAAATTGTTGAGTGAGGCCGGCCATGATTCCAGCAGATAAAATTCGAATTAGACTGAAGGGATATGATCATAAACTTCTGGATGTATCGACCCGAGAGATCGTAGATACAGCCAGGAGGACCGGTGCAACCGTGGTTGGGCCGATTCCTTTGCCCACCAGCATCAACAAGTACACGGTGTTGCGCTCTCCACATGTGGACAAAAAATCCCGCGAGCAGTTCGAAATGCGTACACATCGCCGTCTGCTTGATATCTTGGAACCAACCCAGCAAACCATCGACTCCTTGATGAAACTGGAGCTGTCTGCTGGTGTGGATGTTGAAATCAAGCTGCCCTGAGAAGTTGTACGCTTAGACAGTGGCAGTATAAGAAACGATTGATTCAGGTAGATAGCGATGCCGAAGACAAAAGGTATTCTGGGAAGAAAGCTCGGAATGACTCGTGTATATGATGAAAATGGTCATTCCGTTCCCGTAACCGTAATAGAGGCTGGGCCGTGCACCGTTCTGCAGAGAAAGACTGCGGCTAAAGAAGGGTATGATGCGGTGCAACTTGGGTTTTTGAAGCGCAAGCCATCTCGAATGAACAAGGCAGAGGCTGGCCATTGTAAACGGGCTGGCTGTGAGGGTGGATTTTATCATATCCGCGAGTTTCATGTGCAGGCGGACGATAACGTTGAGGTTGGTCAGGAAATAACCCTTTCTTCGTTGTTCAATGTGGGTGACAAAATTGCCATCAGCGGTTTGAGCAAAGGGCGTGGATTTCAGGGCGTGGTAAAACGCCACGGTTTTGCCGGTGGTCGGAAAAGCCATGGCTCCAATTTTCATCGTGCGCCCGGCTCAATTGGTTGCAGCGCTTGGCCTTCACGCGTCTTGAAGGGTAAAAAACTGCCTGGCCGGATGGGTAATGAGCGCGTGACTCAAAAGAATCTGAAGATTATCGATATTCGCGACGACCATGTGCTTCTGGTGCGAGGAGCTGTTCCCGGGGCCAAGGATGGTCTTTTGAATATCTATATCATGCCTGCCTAATCTTTGGGTGCTGAGGAGATAGAAATGGCTGTTTGCGATGTACTGAATACACGTGCTGAGAAAGTAGGTGAAGTCGATCTTAACGACGCACTGTTCAATATTGAAGTAAATCCCGGCATCCTCCATGAAGTGGTGTGCCAGCAGCGCGCAGCGCGACGTAGTGGTAATGCCAGCACCAAGACCAGGGGTGAGGTAAGCGGGGGTGGTGCCAAACCGTGGCGGCAAAAGGGAACAGGTCGGGCAAGGGCCGGTAGCCGTACCTCTCCTCTTTGGCGTGGAGGTGGTACGGTTTTTGGACCGAAACCGCGCGACTACAGCTATAGCATGCCGCGCAAGGTCAAAAAGTTGGCGCTGAAAATGGCGTTGAGCGCCCGCCAGCAGGAAGGCAACCTGGTAGTGTTGGACAAGTTCGAGCTAGAGGCTGTCAAGACTAAGGAATTTGTTGCGGTTTTGGATGCTCTTTCCCTGAAGAACTGTCTGATAGTGGTTGATGAAATGGAAAGCAGGCTTGATCTGTCTTCCCGTAATGTGGTTGGAGTCAAGGTGCTTCCGGTTGCCGGGCTCAATGTCTATGACATTCTCAAGCACTCCAAGCTGATGCTGGTGCAGGCAAGCCTTGCCGGTATCGAACAGAGGCTGACAATATGAACACTGTATATGATATCATCAAGCGGCCTAGATTGACAGAAAAGAGCAATCTTCTACAGGAGACTCAGAATACTGTGGTACTCTCTGTGGCTAGCACTGCAAACAAGATCCAGATCAAAGAGGCAGTGGAAAAGCTCTTTAACGTCAAAGTTGCTAAGGTTGCCACCGCAAATGTCACTGGCAAAAAGAAGCGTGTTGGCGCCCGTTCCGTCGGGAAAACAAGGGACTGGAAAAAGGCGTATGTGACGCTTGCAGAAGGGAAGATTGATTTTCTTGACAATCTGTAGAGCAGTCTTTTTCAAGGTACTCAGCGAATAAAGCAGGAAGAACAATGGCTATAAAAATCCATAAACCTACTTCGCCAGGCAAGCGGCACTTTGTTTCACTGGAGCAGGATGATCTTGCCCGCAAGGGTCCTGAAAAGAGCCTGCTTGCTCCTCTGCAAAAAACAGGCGGTCGCAACAATCATGGCCGGATCACTGCACGGCATAATGGTGGCGGACACAAACGGAAATATCGGATAGTTGATTGGAAACGGGATAAGAATGGCATTCCGGCCAAGGTTGTTGCCATCGAATACGATCCGAACCGTTCTGCCAATTTGGCCTTGCTCAGCTATGTTGATGGTGAAAAAACCTATATCCTGGCTCCCAATGGCCTCGCAGTAGGTGACACAGTGGTCTCTGGACCAGACGCAGACATCAAGCTTGGCAACTGTCTGCCCATGATCAATATCCCGCTTGGTACGGTCATTCATAATATTGAGATGAAGATCGGCAAAGGGGCGCAGATGGTGCGCTCAGCTGGCGCTGCTGCACAGCTCATGGCTAAGGATGGCAACCAGGTGCTGGTAAAGTTACCCTCAGGTGAGGTGCGTCGTTTCAGCAAGGATTGCCGGGCCTGCATTGGCCAGGTTGGCAATACCGAGCATGGCAGCCAGAAGATGGGAAAAGCCGGGCGTGCCCGCTGGCAAGGTGTTCGCCCTTCAGTGCGCGGCGTTGCCATGAATCCGGTGGATCATCCCATGGGTGGCGGTGAAGGCAAAAGTTCGGGCGGACGTCATCCCTGCTCGCCTTGGGGAACTCCGAGTAAAGGCTACAAGACTAAGAGACGCAAGGTATCTGATCGGGATATCGTCTAGAAACGGAATTAGGAGCGGAGAGGGTAAATCATGGGACGTTCCATTAAAAAGGGACCATTTGTGGATGACCACCTTTTGCGTAAGGTAGAAGCCGCGCAGGAAAGTGGATCGCGAAAGGTGATCAAGACTTGGTCACGCCGTTCTGACATTATTCCGGAGATGGTCGGGCTAACTTTTGCCGTGCACAATGGCAATAAATTTATCCCGGTCTATGTCACAGAAAATATGGTTGGCCACAAGCTGGGGGAGTTTTCTCCAACACGTACCTACTATGGCCATGCCTCTGATAAAAAAGGACGTTAAGACCGCGCGCATAGGGCGAGTTTGAGAAGAGGTAGATCATGGAAGTGAAAGCCGTTGCGAAATATATCCGTATTTCACCGCAAAAGGCGCGTTTGGTTGCAGATGTTGTGCGCGGTATGGATGCCGGTCAGGCACTAACTACACTGCGCTTTATGCCCAAAAAGGGTGCCGCGATTATCCGTAAGGTGCTGGAATCAGCAGTCGCCAATGCTGACCAGACGGATACGATTGATGTGGACATGCTCTATGTCAAAGAAATCCTGGTCGATGGCGGCCCAATGCTGAAACGCTTCCGGCCCCGGGCCCAGGGCAGGGCAACCCGTATATTGAAACGTTCAAGCCACATTACCGTGGTCGTTGACGAAAAATAATCGTTTGGACAACGTGTTCCACACAACTATCTGAAGTGCACGGAGGACATCTTGGGGCAGAAAGTTAATCCTATTGGCTTGCGGTTGAATATTACCAGATCTTGGGAATCGGTTTGGTACGCTGATAAGGGCTATGCGGCAAATCTGCATGAAGACCAGAAGGTGCGCGCCTATCTGAAGAAGAGGCTCTACCATGCTGGTATTTCCCAGATCATGGTTGAACGAACTGGCGACAAGGTCAAGGTCAAGCTGTTTGCGGCCCGCCCTGGGATTATCATTGGCAAAAAAGGCGCCGAGATAGAGGGCTTGAAGAAGGATCTGGATCAGAAATTCAACAGACCCTTTTTGATTGACATCCAGGAAGTTCGCCGTCCTGAGGCAGATGCGCAACTGGTTGCGGAAAGTATTGCCCAGCAGTTGGAACGCCGTATTGCTTTTCGCCGCGCCATGAAGAAATCAATCAATTCTGCGCTGCGTTTTGGTGCGCAGGGGATTAAGGTGTCATGTTCTGGCCGCCTTGGTGGTGCTGAGATGTCGAGAACCGAATGGTTTAAGGAAGGGCGTGTGCCCTTGCACACCTTGCGTGCCGATATTGATTATGGTCTCGCTGAAGCTAAGACCACCTATGGTATTATTGGTGTCAAAGTGTGGATATTCAAGGGTGAAGTGCTTGCCGATACGCATGACCGTACCCAGACAGAATTTCAGCAGACAACAGCCAGCTGAGAGATGCTGATAGTGATGTTTTATAACGAGAGGTTACACATATGTTAAGCCCGCGCAAGGTTAAGCATAGAAAACAGTTCAAGGGCCGGATGCGTGGTAGCGCGCAGCGGGGCTCAGAGATCAGCTTTGGCGACTATGCGCTCAAGGCTGTCGGTTGCGGTAAAATGACCGCACAGCAGATAGAAGCGGCGCGTATCGCCATCAACAGAAAGGTTCGCCGTGGCGGAACCCTGTGGATTCGGGTTTTTCCAGATAAGCCCATTACCAAGAAGCCCGCTGAAACGCGTATGGGTAAGGGGAAGGGCGCACCGGACCACTGGGTGGCTGTTATCAAGCCAGGGAAGATATTGTACGAGCTAAAGGGCATACCTGAAGAACTTGCCGTGGAAGCTCTGCGGCTGGCAAGTTATAAGCTGCCTTTCCCGACTGCGATTGTGAGTAAGGGAGATAGCATATGAACCAGAAATTCAAGGACCTCTCTGTCGAGGAGTTGCGCGCAAAGGATCGCGAACTACGGGAATCCCTGTTTAAGTTGCGCTTCCAACATGGTATCCGGAGGCTGGACAATCCGGCGCAGCTGTCTCGGTTGAAGAAGGATATTGCCCGTGTTCAGACCTGTCTGACCGCTAAAGAGAACCAGCAGTAACATGCACTGCCAGCCAACGAACTGAAAAAGGGTTGAAATGAGTACGGAAAATGTAAAGAAGACTCGCCGGGGTTTGGTAGTGAGCAACAGCATGGATAAGACTGTTGTCATTCTGGTTGAGCGGAAGGTGCCCCATAAGCTCTATCGCAAGTATGTCCGCCAGAAAGTGAAATATATGGCACATGACGCTTCAAACCAATGCCAGGTTGGAGACCGGGTCCTCATTGAGGAATGTCGCCCCCTTTCCCGGAGAAAACGTTGGCTGGTGCGATCAGTGCTTGAACGGGCTGTGTAATGCGCCACTCGGTATAGAGGAATCGTTGAGGAATAGGTTGGTGGAGCCATGATCCAGACTGAAACTGTTTTGAATGTAGCCGACAATTCCGGTGCCCGAGAGGTATTGTGCGTGCGCGTACTGGGCGGTACCAGGAAACGCTATGCCGGTGTCGGTGATATTATTGTTGTTACGGTGAAAGAAGCTATACCCCATGCCAAGGTTAAAAAGGGCGATGTGCTTAACGCGGTAGTGGTGCGCACAGTGACCCCGCTTTCCCGGCCCGAAGACACGCAGGTCAAGTTCGATGAAAATGCGGCTGTACTGCTCACCGGCGGTGGCGACCCTATCGGAACGCGTATTTTTGGGCCCGTTGCCCGTGAGCTCCGCAGCCTTGGTTTTATGAAGATAATTTCGCTTGCGCCTGAAGTACTGTAAGCGCGGCAGACACGCTTGAAGATTGCAGAGGTAAATCACATGGGCCAGGGAAGGATGCGGCTGAAGGTCAACGACAAGGTTGAGGTTATAGCTGGCAAGGATAAGGGCCGGGTAGGCAAGGTGCTCCGCTTTGATGAGGCTGGGCGAAGGGTTGTGGTTGAGCGCATCAACATGATTACAAAGCATCAGAAATCGCGCGATCCTAACCAGCCAGGCCAGATTATCGAGCGCGAAGCCAGTATTGATATTTCCAATGTCATGCTGGTTTGCCCCGAATGCGCGGAGACGGTACGCATCGGCAGCAAGGTGCTTGATGATGGCAGCAAGGCCAGGGCCTGTAAAAAGTGTCAGGCTACGATTGAAACCCCCAAGAAATAACGGGTTGAGGTTGACGTTCATGGGAAGCTTAAAAGAGTTGTACGATACCGAGCTGAAGGCCGGGCTGCAGAAGAAACTTGGCATTGAAAATGTCATGGAGATCCCGAAAATTGAGAAGATTGTACTCAATATGGGACTGGGCGAGGCGGTACAGAACCCGAAGGTTGTTGATCAGGCAGCGGAAGAGTTGAGCCGTTTGTCCGGTCAGAAGGCAGTGGTGACGCGGGCCAAGAAATCTATCGCCACGTTCAAACTCCGTCAGGGGATGCCCATTGGCGCGCGTGTCACCCTGCGCCACGAACGCATGTATGATTTTCTCTCCAAGCTGATCAATGTCGCTTTGCCGCGCGTACGCGATTTTCGCGGTGTCTCGGCCAAGGGTTTTGACGGACGCGGTAATTTCTCCATGGGGATCACTGAGCACATTATCTTTCCGGAGATTGATTACGATAAGATAGAGAAGATTCGTGGGTTGAATGTGACCATAGTCACGAGTGCAAAAAATGATGACCATGCCCGCGCCCTGCTGGACGCCTTTGGCATGCCATTTCGCAAAAAATAAGCACTGCTCGCAACAGGCGATCACCCCGTTAAGGAGAATATGCTGTGGCAAAAAAATCACTGATGTGCAAGGCAACGCGTAAGCCAAAATTTGCGGTACGAGCCTATAACCGTTGCCCGCTCTGCGGGCGTTCACGGGCATACTACCGGAAGTTTGGTATGTGTCGTTTGTGCTTTCGAAAGCTGGCGTCCCAGGGTGAAATCACCGGGGTCACCAAATCAAGCTGGTAAAATTTTAGTCTTAGCGCGAATGCGAGGACTTAATCGAGACGTTATCTGAGGACAAATTCCATGTCGATGAATGATCCTTTAGCGGACATGCTGACCAGAATTAGGAATGCCAGCAGGGCCCGCTTTCAATCAGTCGAGATGCCACTTTCCGCTCTGAAGGCCGATGTGGCCAGGGTATTGAAGGAAGAAGGCTATATCGAGGGCTACCAGATTGTTAACGAAGGGCCCCAGGGGATACTGAAGATTCAGCTGAAATACGGGCCCCACAACGAGCAGGTCATCATTGGCATCCGCCGGGTGAGTAAACCGGGCCGCAGACAGTATACTGGCAGCACGAAGATCCCCACGGTCATGAGCGGACTGGGCATTGCGGTTCTGACCACCTCTCGTGGCGTGATGACGGATCGGGCTGCACGTAGGGAGAAGGTCGGGGGCGAATTGCTCTGTGAAGTGTGGTAATGATCAGAAAGCACAGCAAGTAAGGTAAGGTGGCGAAATGTCCAGAATTGGCAAGCAGCCCATTTCCATTCCCGCCGGGGTGAAAGTGGAAGTGAATGGCACGCATATTAAGGTGACCGGTAAGAAGGGTACGCTTGAACGTGATCTGCGTCCGGAAATGCGGATAAAGGTTGAAGATAATCAGATCGTTTGCGAACCCCTTGGCACGAGCAAGCAAGTTATGGCCTTCTGGGGTCTGACTCGCAGCCTGCTCAACAATATGGTTCTCGGCGTCAGCGAAGGCTTTACCCGCGTACTCAATGTTGAAGGTGTAGGGTACAGGGCTAGTGTCAGTGGTTCGACCCTTACCCTGAATGTTGGCTACTCCAATCCGGTCAACTTTCCTCTGCCTGCAGGTATTACCGGCGAGGTTGGTAAAGACAATGCCATCACCTTGCAGGGTATTGACAAAGAATTGATCGGCCAGACCGCCGCACGTATCCGAGCAGTACGTAAGCCTGAGCCGTACAAGGGCAAGGGTATCAGGTACGCAGGTGAATATGTCGCCAGGAAGGTTGGTAAGGCCGGCGGTAAGAAATAAATACATTTGATTTGGTGGACAAGATGGCCAAGACAAATCCGAAGGTGACTGCAAGGAAGAAAAGGGCGCAGCGTATCCGCACCAAGGTGCTGGGCACTGCCGAGCGACCGCGCATGTGTGTGTACCGAAGCAATCGCCATATTTATGTACAGATGATTGATGATGTGCGCGGTGTTACCTTGCTTGCCTGTTCTACTGACAGCAAGTCCTTTGATGGTTCTTCCGTCAAAGGGAAGTGCGAACAAGCCAAGGAAATTGGCCGTCAGGTTGCGGAAAGGGCAAAAGCCGCCGGTATTGAGCGGGTGGTGTTCGACCGTGGCGGCAATCTCTACCATGGGCGTATCCGTTTTTTTTCGGAAGGTGCCCGTGAAGCTGGGTTGGTGTTTTAGTTGTGTTTGGTTTGTGAACTGAGCGAAGGAATCAAGTTTCGTTGAACGGGGGTGCCTCTTGGCCGAGTCTAAGCGAGCAAAAGATACTGTGCAGGAAGATCTGATTGAAAAGATCGTCTATATTAACCGGGTGGCCAAGGTGGTCAAGGGCGGGCGACGTTTCAGCTTCAGTGCGATTGTGGTGGTTGGTGATGGCAAAGGCCGGGTAGGATATGGCTTGGGCAAGGCCAATCAGGTGCCTGAGGCTATCCGTAAAGGGGTAGAGCAAGCTCGGAAGGACATGCGAGCTGTCGCTCTGACCGATGTTTCCATTCCCCACAACACTATCGGTAAATTCAAGTCTGGTAGTGTCGTGCTCCGGCCTGCCTCGGATGGTACCGGTGTGATTGCAGGCGGCGCGGTGCGTGCTGTATTGGAGGCTGCCGGCGTGCAGAATATCCTTACCAAATGTCTGGGCTCCAACAATCCTCACAACCTCGTCAAAGCGACGCTGGTCGGCCTGCGGCAGCTTCGTAGCGTGGAACAGGTAGCACGGCTCAGGAATCTGAGTGTCGAAGACATGCTTTCCTGAAGGCAAGAGCGATATTTTGGATATGGAAGTGGATACCATGAGTGAGACCATTACTTATACACAGGTAAAAAGCTGCATCGGCAGCACCAAGGCCGTGCGCGCCACCCTGAAAGGGTTGGGCCTCTTACGCATGCACATGACGGTTACCAGGCAGGATACCCCTGAATTGCGCGGCATGCTGAACAAGGTGCAGCATTTGGTACGCACAGAGGAGAGCAAGTAATGCTGAAGTTGAATACATTGTCGCCCTCTCCAGGGGCGCGCAAGCAAAGTAAGCGTGTAGGCCGCGGGCCTGCCAGCGGATCTGGCAAGACTGCGTCGCGCGGCCACAAAGGCGCTCGTTCTCGGACAGGGTACAGCATGAAGGCGGGCTTTGAGGGCGGGCAGATGCCTTTGCATCGTCGTTTGCCTAAGCGCGGCTTTAATAATATCTTCAAGATACAGCCGGTACTGATTACCCTTGCCATGTTGGATCGCTTTGAGGCGGGTACAACCGTGGATCAGCAGGCCCTGGTAAACGCTGGTCTGATTAAGGATGTAAATGTACCAGTAAAAGTCTTGGCCAATGGCGAATTGCATAAGGCCCTGACTGTGAAGCTGGCAAAGCTTAGCCAGGGAGCTAGAGAGCAGATCGTTGCTGCTGGTGGGACCGCCGAGGAAGTGTAAATGAGTGGAATTGCTCGTATAGCAGCCATTCCAGAGCTGCGCAGAAGGATAATTTTTACCCTTTTGATGCTCTGTGTTTACCGGATGGGCGTTCAGATTCCGACCCCTGGGATCAATGGTGAGGCGCTCTCAGCTTTTTTTAAGCAGTATTCCAGTACTCTTTTCGGCATGTTCAACATGTTTTCCGGCGGTGGTTTGGAGAATTTCTCCATCTTCGCACTGGGGATCATGCCCTATATCTCTGCATCCATTATCATTCAGTTGCTCACCGTGGTGGTGCCGCAACTAGAGGCGCTTTCCAAAGAAGGTGAAGCTGGTCGTCGTAAGATCACCCAGTACACCAGATATGGTACTGTGGTTTTATCTGTGATCCAGGGCTTTTTTATTGCTGCAGGCCTTGAGGGCCACACCGGCCCAAACGGTATGCCCATTGTTATGGATCCGGGTCTTCAATTTAGGCTGATGACGGTATTGACCCTGACCTCGGGCACCGCGTTTATTATGTGGCTGGGTGAACAGATGACCGAGCGCGGTATTGGTAACGGTATCTCCCTGATTATCTTTTCCGGAATCGTTGCACGCTTGCCCGCCGCCTTTGGTAACTCCATTGAACTGATTAAGGCGGGCGAACTGTCTCTGATGTTTGCACCAATTGTTCTGGTTATGATCATAGCGGTGATCGCCTTCATCATTTTCATGGAGACTTCACAACGACGCATTCCCATCCAGTACGCCAAACGGGTGGTTGGGCGGCATGTATATGGCGGGCAGTCGTCCCACTTGCCTCTGAAGATCAATGTTTCAGGGGTAATTCCGCCGATTTTTGCCTCCTCTATCATGATGTTTCCCGCCACCATTGGAACCTTTGTCCAAATTGACTGGGTGCAGCGGACTTCAGCAGCCTTGTCGCCAGGTACTCCTTGGTACTATGCGCTTTATGTCGGATTGATTGTTTTTTTCTGCTTTTTTTATGCGGCAGTTACTTTCAAACCTGATGATGTGGCTGAGAATCTGAAGAAGAA
>CAZEIT010000039.1:0-10620 GCA_964512515.1 uncultured Desulfobulbus sp. | reverse complement strand
AAAGACTGTATTATGGAAAAAATCGGCATAGTTTCCTGCACTATGTATTTGTTCTGCTGTATTTTCAACAAAAAAATTATCCGGGACTGCTCCATCAATGATTCCAACCCATCCCTCAGTGATCCTCAAACGGCATTGGTTCGATGATGAAATCTTTGAACTGCACTGTACAAAACCAGAGTTTTTTTCTTTTCTCCCAGGCCAGTTTATCCATCTGCGCCACTTGGACACAGAGCGTGAATATACCCTCATCTCTGCCCCAAATGAGCCTGTTTTACGCCTGCTCATCAAGCGAATGCCCGAGGGACGACTCAGCGTTGCGCTGGCTGAACTGCCCATTGGCAGCAAAATTACCATCAGTGCTGCCCAGGGCTATTTCTGCTACCAGCCCAGTGAACGCGAGGCCTGCTTCATCGCTACCGGCACCGGAATCGCACCCTTTATCGCCATGTGGGCCAGCGGCCTGCGCGGCTTTACTCTGTTGCACGGGGTGCGCCATCCATCTGCCCTGGTGTACCGGACTGAACTGAACGCGGCCGCCAAAATCTATGTGCCCTGCCTTTCCTCCTCGGCAGCCATGGAGGGCGATCCGTCACCCTTTCGTGGCTATGTCAGTGCCTATGTGGAGACAGCCCTGCCAGCCGGGAACTATGACTTCTATCTCTGCGGTCGACGCAGCATGATCCATGACCTGACCCATCTGCTTGATGCCCGCTATCCTGACGCCCGAATCTACAGTGAAGCCTATGACTGATTTCGGTTCCATATCAAAGCGCTATCCAGGTCAACAGCGCAAAATCCCCCCGGAGCACCTCATTGTACGCCTGCATCGTATTTTTCTCACCTCTTCACCTCCTTGCTATTATCTTTGATCTGGAACTGGAACAAACCTTCCCCCAGCAGCAGGAACCTTAAAACCCCTTAATCTTTCCGCTTGCACGGGGAATGGTTATAGTGAATTGAAATGATGCTCTGGGCCTGAACGATCAGGGCCACTGTGAACGCAAAACCTGTACTGCCTGATTTCTGTGAACACCCCTACCTACGACGACTCCACCGCCTTTTCTCTGATTTCCAACTTCACCCCTGCTGGTGATCAGCCTGCTGCTATTGACAGGCTGGTGACCAATATTGAAGCCGGGGTGCGGGATCAGGTGCTTTTAGGGGTAACCGGCTCAGGCAAGACCTTTACCATGGCCCAGGTGGTGGCCCGGATTCAGCGACCGACCCTGGTGCTCGCCCCGAACAAGACCCTGGCTGCCCAGCTCTTTAGCGAGTTTCGCGAACTTTTTCCCCGTAATGCGGTGGAATACTTTGTGTCCTATTACGATTACTACCAGCCCGAGGCCTATATCCCCGCCTCGGACACCTATATCGAAAAGGATTCCGCCATCAATGACGCCATCGACAAGCTGCGCCACTCCGCTACCCGCTCACTTTTGACCCGGCGGGATGTGCTTATCGTGGCCTCGGTATCCTGTATCTACGGCTTGGGTTCGCCCGATGAGTACAAGAATATGCACCTTTTTCTGGAGCGCGGAGCGGAGTACCCTATGGAGGAGGTGCAGCGACGCCTGGCCTTCATGCTCTATGAACGCAACGATTTTTCCTTCCATCGAGGCACATTTCGGGTGCGCGGCGATGTCATCGACATTTTTCCAGTGCACGAGGAGGAACGTGCCCTGCGGGTGGAATTTTTTGGCGACACCATCGACAGCATCACCCTGATCGATCCGCTCAGAGGCGTGGTGCTTGAAGACCTGGAGCAAACAGCGGTTTTCCCAGGCAGCCACTTTGTCACCGGCCAGGACAATCTGGACAAAGCCATGCGCTCCATCCAGGATGAGCTGCAATTACGCCTAGCCGAACTCCATGCCGCAAACAGACTGGTCGAGGAACAACGCCTGGAGCAGCGCACCATGTTTGATCTGGAAATGATCGCAGAACTCGGTTACTGCAACGGCATAGAAAATTACAGCCGCCACCTCACCGGCAAGGAACCAGGTGCGCCGCCGCCCAACCTTTTGGATTATTTTCCGGATGACTACCTGCTCATCATCGATGAATCGCATATTGCCGTGCCACAGATCGGCGGTATGTACAATGGTGATCGCTCCCGCAAGCAGACCCTGGTCAACTATGGTTTTCGCCTGCCCTCGGCCTTGGACAACCGGCCGCTCCGTTTTGACGAGTTTGAAGAGCGCCGCCACCAGACCGTGTATGTATCGGCCACGCCCGGCCCTTATGAACTCAGGCAATCCGGAGAGTATATTGTTGAACAACTGATCCGCCCCACCGGCCTCTTGGACCCGCGCATCGAGGTGCGACCCGCGAGCACCCAGGTGGATGATCTGCTCGCGGAAATCCGTCTGCGCGCCAGCCGTAACGAGGCAGTGCTGGTCACCACTCTGACCAAGAGAATGGCCGAGGACCTGACCAAGTACTACGAGGATCTGGGTGTACGGGTGCGCTATCTCCATTCGGATATCAAGACCCTGGAACGGGTGGAGTTGATTCGCGATCTGCGCCAGCGCCGCTACGACGTGCTCATCGGCATCAACCTTCTGCGGGAAGGGCTCGATATTCCGGAAGTTTCCCTGGTGGCCGTACTGGACGCAGACAAGGAGGGTTTTCTCCGCTCGGAGCGTTCCCTGGTGCAGACCTGTGGTCGCGCGGCCCGTAACGCCGATGGTACGGTTATCCTCTATGCCGACAAAACCACCCCCTCCATGCGCTACACCATGGACGAGACTAACCGGCGGCGCAGCGTGCAGGAGGCGCATAACAGGGAGCACGGTATTACCCCCCAAACCGTTATCTCTGAAATTAAGGATTCCATGGCCCAGCATTTGCGTGCCTCGGGGTGGGTGGCTGCAGATGAGACGGAAACGCAGTCCGTGCACGCCTTCCAGACTGCGGAACCGCAGCACATTTATCGCAGCGAGGAAGAACTGCGGCGAGACATCGAGGCCCTGGAAGAAAAGATGCGGCAGGCGGCACAACGCCTGGCCTTTGAAGAAGCGGCCGGCTACCGCGACCGGGTGCGAGAACTGAAAATGCTGGAGCTGGCCCTTGACTGATTTCTGGTACCGCCTGTCCCTGCGCATCCTGCCCGGCCTGGCAGCCGGGCTGATGCGGCTGTGGTTTAGCAGTTGCCGCCTCAGAATACACGGCAGTGAGCAGATGTACCGCTACGCTGCCGATGGTGGCAAGGGGATCGCCGCCTTCTGGCACTACAGTTTTCTCTACAACTTCTACTATTTACGTGGCTATCCCGCCGCAGTCATGGTCAGTTCAAGCCGTGATGGCGAATACATTGCCCGTTTGGCGGAAAAATTTGGCCACACCCCGGTGCGCGGCTCCTCCAATCGACGCGGCTTCAGGGCCCTGAGGGAAATGCTGGTCGAACTCAAAAAAGGCAGCAATGCAGGCATTGTTGCCGATGGCTCCCAGGGGCCTGCCCGTAAGGCTCAGGCCGGTTGCATCCTTATGGCCAGTTCTTCCGGCAAGCCCATCTATCCCATGGTCTGGGCGGCAAGCCGTCACCTTACCTTCAAAAGCTGGGATCGAACCGTGGTGCCTCTGCCCTTTGCCACCATTGTCCTGCACCATGGTGCGGCCATGCAGGTGCCCCAGGATCTGAGTCCGGACGGCATCGAGGTCTGGCGGCTGAAGCTGGAACAGGAGCTCAATCGCCTGTATGATGCTGCCTGGGGAGAACTGGGCAAAGGGCCCCATGATCATGATCTCAAATTACCCGACTCAGCGCAGCATTCCGAAAAGGGCAGCCAATGAAAACAGACAAGAACACAGCGGCTAGCAGCCCACGGGGCCTGGTGATCGCCGGGCTCAGCGGCGGTTCGGGCAAATCGGTGGCTGCAGTGGGACTGCTGGCGGCACTGCGGGCACAGGGGCTTAAGGTGCTGCCCTTTAAAAAGGGGCCGGATTATATCGATGCTGGTTGGCTCGCCAAGGCTGCAGGCAGGCCCTGCTACAACCTCGACCCATACCTCGCCAGCCCGGAACAGTTGCGCCATACCTTTTTCGGGCACCTTGGCCCGGAGACCGAGATCGCCCTGGTGGAGGGCAACCGTGGTTTATATGACGGCGTCAACGCCAGTGGCAGCTATTCAACAGCAGAGCTGGCCATTCTCCTTAATCTGCCGGTGCTGCTGGTGGTCAACTGCGCCAAGGCTACCCGCACCATCGCCGCCCTGGTGCTGGGCTGTCGCATGTTTGATCCCAGGCTCTCCATTAGCGGTATCATTCTTAATCAGGTGGCCACAGCCCGACACGAACGCATTATCAGGGAATCTCTGGCGCAAAGCGGCGACATCCCCGTGGTGGGCATTATTCCCCGCCTGGCCGCAGACATCTTCCCCATGCGTCACCTAGGAGTTACCCCTCATCAGGAATACAGCGGTGCGGAACAGGCGGTACAGGGTTTGGCTGAAATGGCGGCGAGCCATTTTGATCTGGACGCCATCGTGCACCTGATGTCAGCCATCCACGTGCCGCAAGCACTAAAACCAACGCCCGCCAAGCCTGCACCGCAAAGAGTGCGCATCGGCGTGATGCGGGATGCAGCCTTCCAGTTCTACTACGAAGAAAACCTGGAGGCCCTGGCACAAAATGGCGCGGAACTGGTGATGATCAACGCTCTCAGCGCCGAATGCCTGCCGGATGGGCTGCATGGTCTCTACATAGGCGGTGGTTTTCCGGAAACAAGCGCCCAGGCCCTGGCCGATAATCACAGCTTCCGCCTTTCCCTGCGCCAGGCCATTGAGCAGGGCCTGCCGGTCTATGCCGAATGCGGCGGCCTGATCTATCTGGGTCGCTCGCTACTGCTGGACGGCAAGGAATATCCACTCACCGGAATTTTCCCGGTCAGCTTCAGTCTGGCAGCCAAGCCCCAGGCCCATGGCTATTCCATCCTCCAGGTCGAGGGCGGCAACAGTTTTTATGAGCCGGGCCTGCAGATCAAAGGCCACGAATTCCGTTACTCCAAGGTGCAGCAGTGGAGCGGCACGAGCAAGAATCTGGTGTTTAAGGTGCAGCGCGGCACCGGGTTTTATGAGGGCCGGGATGGCCTGGTCTATAAAAACGTGCTCGCCCTCTACACCCATGTGCTTGCCAGCGGTATGCCTGCCTGGGCGCGCGGTTTCATGCAGGCCGCAGAGGAACACCACCGCAAAAGTGCCGGCTAAGCCTGGTTTTTCTTCTTTGGGATCCACAATTATGCAACATCAAAAGCTGACCAGCCAATGCCCGTTCCTGACCACCTCGCGGCAGATGCGGGAATTGGATCGCCGCACTATCGAGGAGGTGGGCATACCTGGAGCAGTGCTGATGGAAAATGCCGGCCATGCCACGGTAGACGCCATGGAAGAACATTTCGGCCCGGTTTGCGGTAAGACGGTGCTTATTTTCGCAGGTCCAGGCAACAACGGCGGCGACGGCCTGGTCATTGCCCGCTGGACGCATAGTCGCGGCGCTCATCCCCTGGTTTTGCTCGTGGCCGAGCCGGAGCGCCTGCCGCCGGACGCAGCGCTGAACTGGCAGATTCTCAAGCGGCTTAATCTGCCCTGCCGTATTATTAACGCTCCCGCAGACCTGAGCCATACCTTGGACAGCTTAACCAAGGAGCTTTGCTCCAGACCTCTGCACAGCGTGGTGGACGCGCTTTTTGGTATTGGTCTGACTAGAGCGCTTGATGGCGTCTATCTTGAGGCACTGCGCGCCATCGCTACCTTAGCCCGTGCGCATGCCTGCCCGGTGGTGGCAGCCGACATTCCATCGGGCCTTAACAGCGATACCGGTCAGGTGCTGGGAGAAGCGGTGCAGGCCAGCCTGACCGTCAGCTACGGCATGATGAAACCAGGGCATCTGCATCATGGCGGCGCGCTGTCCGGCATGGTGCAGGTGGCTGATATCGGTATTCCCAGGCAGACCGTGGCCGAAGCGGACCTGAAAGGCATTGCCCTGGACGGTTCCATCCAGCCACTTTTAAACAAACGCCCTGTTGACGCCCACAAGGGGAGCAACGGCCATGTGCTCATCCTGGCCGGTTCCACCGGCAAGACCGGGGCGGCCCTGCTGGCAGCCCAGGGCGCCTTGCGCAGCGGAGTCGGCCTGGTGAGCTGCGCCGTAGCTGCCAATCTTTTCCCCATCTTCGCGGGCGCGCTGCTCGAAGCCATGTATGCCCCGCTTGCAGCTTCATGCGATTATCTTAGCCAGGCCGATTACGCTGCCGTGACAGAGCTGTGCCGCCACAAGCAGGCGCTGGTTATCGGCCCGGGAATCGGCACAGCAGATGATACCGCAGCGCTTGTGCTCAGGCTCTACCGGGAACGACAGGAGCCCATGGTGGTAGATGCCGATGCCCTCACCATCCTGGCCGCCAACAGGGAGATCCTTGCCAAACCAGGTGGGCCCCGCATCTTCACCCCGCATCCCGGTGAAATGGCGCGCCTGCTCGATCAATCCATCGCTCACCTGCAGGCAGACCGCCTGGCAGCAGCCCAGGCATTATGCCGGCTCTGCAGCGAGAGCAAATACCTTATAGTGGCAGTCTTGAAGGGCGCGGGCACGGTGGTGGCCTCCTCAGACGGCCGCTGGGCCATCAACCGTAGCGGCAATGCCGGCATGGCCACCGGCGGCATGGGTGATGTGCTGGCCGGAGTGACGGCTGGTTTGCTGGCCCAGGGGCATGCACCCTGGCAGGCGGCCTGCGCGGGCGTATGGCTGCACGGAGCTGCCGCCGATCTGCTGGCCCAGGAAAGACCGTATGGCTACAGCGCCTCTGAACTGGCCGCCGCCCTGCCACGCCTTTTTCATTCCACCCTCAAAATATTCCAGGAGGAAGCATGCTCACTGCCAGAGATATTATGAACCCAGAAGTAATTACCGTCCGCGAGGATCAAAGTGTGCGCGAACTGGCCGAACTGTTCCTGAACCGGCGCATCAACGGTGCTCCGGTGGTGGATAACCAGGGCCGCGTTACCGGGATCGTCACCGAGAGCGACCTTATCTTCACCAAGAAAAAGGTCCATTTACCCAGGACTATTCCCATCCTGGACGCCTTCTTCTTTCTGGACAGCCCGGAAAAAATGGAAAAGGAGATGAGAAAGATATCAGGTGCGGCTGTGAGCGATATCTGCACGCGCAGCCCAATTACCGTGCAACCGAGCAGCACCCTGGAGGAAGTGGCCACCATCATGGTGGAGAAGCAGGTGCATACCCTGCCGGTACTGGAGGATGGCCAACTGGTGGGGGTAATCGGCAAAACCGATATTATTCGCTCGATGGTGCAGCGAACTTGATCTGGTCACCATAAAGGTGCCAGCAGTTGCGTCCCTTTTTCTTGGCCGCGTACATGGCCTGATCCGCATGGCGCAGGAGCACATCGGCATCCTCGCTGTCATCGGGGTAGATGGCGATGCCGATACTGGCGCCGATGGAACAGACCAGCTCCTTCACCTTGATCGGTTCATTGAGCAGTTCAATGACGCGCTCGGCCACCATGATGGCGCCATTGAGCGTGGCTGCGCTTTCCAGAAGAATAACAAATTCATCCCCGCCCAGACGGCAGACCGAGTCTGACGCGCGCATGGCCTTGGTCAGGCGTTTTCCTACCTGCACCAGCACGATATCGCCAACTGCATGGCCATACTCATCGTTGATGGGCTTGAAGCGATCCAGGTCAGTGAAGAGGAGAAAGAGCTTGCGCGATTGGCGCTTGGCCAGGGAAACGGCCTGGGGCAGCCGTTGGAGCAGGTAGTTGCGGTTGGGCAGATTGGTCAGGGCATCATGGTTGGCCATGTGCCGGATGATCTGCGAGGCCTTCTGTCGTTCGGTGATGTCCTGAAACACCACCACCCCGCCAGTAAGGCGATCTTCCTGAATGATGGGGGTTACGCGCAGATCCGCCGGAAAGGTAGTGCCATCCTTGCGTTCCATCCTGACTTCATCAAAACGGAGGGATGTGTCCTTCTTACCCACGTTCAGAAAGGGGCTGCAGTTCTCACCAAAGGGAACGCTGCCAGGCCGGGCAAAGCGAAAAACCTCGTAACAGTCTCTACCCAGCGCCTCCTCGGCGCTATAACCAAGCATACGCTGCCCAGCCAGGTTCATGTAGCTGATTTTTCCTTCCCGATCCAGCCCGCTGATACCGTTGTCAGCCGAATCCAGGATCATCTCGTATTTTTTCGAAAGCAGGCTCATCTCCTGGTTGGCCCGATGCGCCTTGAGGATGTACCTGATCCGGTTGCGCAGAACCGGCCACATCAGTGGTTTGCGCACGTAGTCCACTGCACCGGCGCTGTAGACCAGGTCTACCTCCTCGTCATAGTCCATGGCGGTCATGATCAGGACCGGCGGCGGATCTGGAATGAGATCCTGGATGCGGGTGCAGACCATGTTTCCGTCCATGCCCGGCATGACAATATCCAGGAGGACCATATCCACTGTCATGCGTTTAAGCGTTTCAAGAGCGCTGATGCCATCCACCGCCTCGACCACCTGAAATCCCTCGCTTTCCAGGAACTGGCGCAGAAGGATACGCACAATAACATCGTCATCGACAATGAGGATCAGCGGCAGCGGGGTATCAGTTTTCGACGGAGTCATGGGTCGCTTCACTCATCTAGATGGCAAGTACCAGGCTGTACAGACGCCTGCACCATTACAAAAACAATGCTCATGCCTGTACGTTTTTTGAAAAATACTCCTGTACCTTGCCAATAGCTTCTTCTACTTTCTGCAGCAATGCGCCAATCTGCTCCACATGGCCCATGCGGGCAAGCCGCTCCACCTGCTGACAGAGACTGCTGAGTTTTTCGGCGCCGAACTGGGCGCTGCTTCCTTTGAGGGTGTGAGCAATGCGAACCATACTGGCTGCATCGCCATTCTTGCAGGCCGCTGCCAGTTCTTGCGAGCGGTTTTCCAGGGAGGCGAGGAAAACCTGGACCACTGCCTGGATATTACCAATATCGTTGCGCAAGCGCTCCAGCACCTGGGGGTTTACAGCCTGGCCTATCACTGTCTGGGCTAAAACCGCATCACGACGGAACAGCGAGCCCTGTCCAGGGTAAAGATCAAGCGACCCTGCAGCCCAGGTGGCAAGTACCTGATGCAGCCGCTCGAAGTCCAGCGGCTTGACCAGATAATCCACCATGCCCGCTTCCCGGCTTTTGCTTTTTGCCAGGCTGGTGCCATCGGCGGTCAGGGCGATAATAACCGGCATTTTCCTCTGCTGCTGTCTGGCTTCCGCCAGCATGGTTCTGGTGGTGCTGTAGCCGTCCATCTCGGGCATTTGGCAGTCCATGAGTATCAGGGCAAAATCCCGCCTGCGCCAGGCTGCAAGCGCCTCTGCCCCACTGCTGGCACATTCCACTTCAAACGGAGAGTATTGCAGTACTTCCTGGACCAGGATACGATTGACCGCCTCATCATCCACCACAAGTACGGCAGCCCGGACTGCCGTGGCTGAAGCATCGGCCAAGGGCTGCGCCTGCTCAGCACCCAAAACAGGGAGAACAGACGCGCTCTGCGCAGCTTCTTTTCCTGCCGCTGTAGCATTATCCACCTCAGACTCTGATAGCGCTTTATCGGCAGCTTTCTGCTGTGGCAAGCATTTAAGCCGAATAGTGAACCAGAACGTCGTGCCCTTACCTGGCAGAGAATGCACACCGATTTCACCGCCCATGAGTTGCACCAGCCGCGCACAGATGGAAAGACCAAGACCAGAGCCGCCATAGCGCCTGGTCGATGAACTGTCCACCTGGGAAAACGGTTGAAACAGGGCCGCAATATCCTTTTCCGCAATTCCTATGCCCGTGTCCTGGACTTCAAAGCGCAGCTTGTCGCCACTCAGATCGTCTTCAGGAAAAACCCGCAACAAAACTTCTCCCTTCTCAGTAAACTTGAGGGCATTGCCCAAGAGATTAATCAGCACCTGGCGCAGCCGGTGCACATCCCCAAGATACTGCTTATGTCGAATGGAGGGATCAATCTCGCTAAGCACCCGCACCATCTTTTCCTGACCAGTCAAAGCATGGATGGCAACGAGTTGGTTGATTTCCTCTTCAAGGTGAAAGGGCTCCTGGTACAGGGTCATCTTGTTGGCTTCTATGCGGCTGAAATCCAACAGATTATTCACCAGGATCATCAGGCTCTGGGCCGAGGCGTTAATGAGCTGCACATACTGCAGTTGTTTGTCCTGCAGACCGGTGTTGAGCAGAAGCTGGCTCATGCCCATCACCGCGTTCATGGGGGTACGGATTTCATGGCTGATCATGGCCAGGAAGTCAGTCTTGGCCTTGTTGGCCGATTCAGCCTGCGCGGCAATTTTCTCCAACTGGCTGTTCTTTCGCTGCAACTCTTTGATCTGCTTCTGCAAACTGGTAATGGTTTCAGAGAAGGAGAAGCCTGGATCTTGCTTTTTCATGGTTTGCCAGAAAAAAGAGAGAGCTGCCGCGCACTGGGCCGCATTGTTCTGCTGTGGAGTTCCATGTGCGGTGGCGAGCTGATAAGCTCGGAGCTAAATTCAAAGAGAAAGGAAGAAGGGCTCCGCTCCGCCAAGGCGGCGCCCTGGCCCGCCATCCCGGTAAAATTCCGCCG
>CAZEIT010000038.1:0-10649 GCA_964512515.1 uncultured Desulfobulbus sp. | reverse complement strand
TCCCTGCAGCTGAGAGAATACTACGCACCTGAAGTGTACTCCCTCAGGCGCGCTGGTTTGCTGACTTAAACGCAATCGGGGCCAATCTTTGAGCATGGCCCCAGGAAGGGATAATCCACGTAGCCCTTGGGTCCGCCAAAATACAGGGTTTGTTCATCAAGCGGGTTGAGGGCCTTTTCCTGCTGCAAACGCAGATGCAGATCCGGGTTGGCGATATAGGCGCGGCCAAAGCTGATGGCATCAGCGCTGCCCTCCTGTAACAGCCGAGTTCCAGATTCCTTGTCCATCATTTCATTGGCAATGAGCGGCCCGCCAAAGGCTTTTTTGAGCATGGGCGCAAGGGTGGGGCCACCCAAGTGTTCGCGGGTAAAGAGAAAGGCCATGCCCCGTCGTCCTGCCTCCGCTGCCACGTAACCAAAGGTTGCGGCCGGGTTCTCATCGCCCATGTCGTGGGAATCGCCCCGTGGGGCCAAATGCACGCCCACCCGGTCTGCGCCCCACACTGAAATGGCGGCATCGCACACCTCAAGCAAGAGGCGGGCCCGGTTTTCCACGCTGCCGCCATAGGCATCGTTGCGCAGGTTGGTGGAACTCTGTAGAAATTGATCCAGCAGATAGCCATTGGCCCCGTGCACCTCTACCCCGTCAAAACCGGCCTGCTTGGCATATTCAGCCCCCTGGCGGTAAGCCGCGACAATGGCCGGAATCTCCTCAATATCCAAGGCCCTCGGGATGGCATAGTCCCTTTTTGGCCGCAGCAGGCTGACATGGCCTCGCGCCGCAATGGCGCTTGGTGCCACGGGCAGCTCTCCATTCAGGTAATAGGGGTCGGAAATGCGGCCCACATGCCAGAGCTGCAACACAATGCGGGCCTGCCGCATGCACCGCATCGGTCACCAGCTTCCAGCCCGCGACCTGCTCCTTGCTCCAGATGCCGGGCGTATCCGGATAGCCCACGCCCATGGGCATGACCGAAGTGGCCTCGCTGATAATCAGGCCAGCCCCGGCGCGCTGGGCATAGTACCTGGCCATCAGTTCATTTGGCACCCGACCGGCGCTGGCGCGGCAGCGGGTAAGCGGGCTCATCACCAGGCGGTTGGGCAAGTGCAAAGCACCAAGCTGCACCGGATCAAACAGGGTAGGCATAGACTCTCCGTGGTAGGGTTCTCGATTTGAGCAGCAGGTCAACGAATCAGCTTTCGGTCATGCTCCAGCTCATCCAGCACTTCCATAAGCCTGCGTTTGGCCTTGTGCTGGCTGCGTAGCCGCGCAAGCAGGGCCTGCCAGTCATCCAGCCGATTGTGTTCTCCATACACCTTGTGCATCTGGCGCAGATACACGGCGGCATCTTGATAGGCCTTGGGCTTGACCAGGGCGATCAGTTGCTCGGCCTTGCCTTGCCATATCTGCAGGGCAAGCTCGGGGTGGGTGCTGCGCACTTTTTTGGCCAATTCCTCAGCAATACCTGCAAACCTGACCTGTGGGTTTTGCTGGTAAAAGGCTACGGCATCGTCATTGCGCTTTTCCAGCAGGGCTATGCGGATCAGCATGGGCTGGTTGGGGAATTGCTGTTTTTCCAGTTTGCTACGGGCCGGCTCTGCCTTATGTACCTCCGGCGCGGGCAAAGGCCAATCTTGTGCCACCTTGTCTTGGCCGGGTATCTGGCCGCTGTGCAAAAATGCCAGCACACCCTGGCGTACCGCAGGCCAGACGTCAACCTGCTGCGCTGCCTGCTGCAAGGCCTTATAGGTTCCCATGGAGGGGCAGTCAAAAAAATCGTCTGCCCGGTAGGCGGCTGCCAGATCATAGCGCTGTTCGGTTTCGGCCAGTTGCCGTAAAAGGTCTTGTAGTATATTGGCAAGGCCAGGGGCTGCGGTGCGGGTTTGTTGAAAACCCCGTATACACCACTGCCGCGCCTGTGCATTTTGACCATTTTCCAGCAGGGCCTGCACCAGCCGTTCGTAGCAGTGGCATCGATCTGCCTCCTGCTCCAGCATCGCAATGATTTTATGCTGTTCGCCGCTGCGGGCATAGGCCTTGCACAGCCAGTCCAAGATGTTTTGCCGCTTATATTTTTCTGAAAAAGAATGCTGTTGCGGTGCCTTCAAATCCTGAAGCCGCTGTTGTAACTGTTCAGCCACTTCACGCCAATGTTCCCTGGTGTAGTGCGGGTTTTGGAAAACAGCATCGACTCCGTCGAGCAGGCTGTATTCATCAGCAAGCGCGTGCTCTATGGACCACAGCAGTTGTCGCACCGGGGGAAGCGAAGTATGCGGAAGGGCATGCAGCACGACCTGCAAGCAGTTAGCAATAGCTCCGGCGGTCTCGCCTTCATCGTCGGATTGCTCAACCTGCTCATTTCCATACTGCCACAGTGTTTCCCCCAGATCCAGCACCGCATCGGCATGGCCTTTGACAAACAGTACCTGCAACTGTGCTTGCACATGCGAATAATCAGGCAGATTGCCGATCCGCTCCCAGGGGTTATACCATGCCTCTTCAGCGGCAAGGCGACGAATCTCCAAACGCAGACTGTGCACCAGCTCGCTGATCCGGCCGCCATCAAGGCTGGCCATGTCGTGCAGGCGTTTGGCCAGTTCCGGAAGCTCCTCGGCCAAGTCCAGCAGGAGCCGCTGCAATCCATCGCGGGTTTTAGTACTCAGGAACTCTTCAAGCCGATGGAATCTTTGCGGGGATGTTGTAGGCGTTTTCTCATCCGGATCTTGATCCTCGTCTTCATCATCCAGCCAATCACCAGCGAGACACACGGCTTCATACAGCGAGTCTTCAGATTTGAGCAGGGGGATTTCCTTGTTCTGCCGAAGGCGTTCAGCCGCTACCAGCAAGAGCGCCACCACATGTTTGCACGGCCCCCATCCATCATAGGGGCAGGTGCAGATATATTCAAATTCCTGCGTTTCATCCTGCCGGACTGTGGTGGCATACTGATCGCTACCCGTAACCCAGGCCGCCAGCATGCCATCTTCGCAGCAGGAAAGATGCGATACTTGGGCCATATATTCCTTGCCGCGGTTGTAGATTTTGCTGCCCGCCCAATCACGCAGATCAGCAAAGCTAAGATCCTTGAACATGGCATGAATCGTTTTCATCCGAAACCTCTGGGTTAGCGAACGGCGGGATGGAATAGAAAAATCTCTCTCACTGAGGCGGCGAAGAGCAGGAACCAATGGTGTATTCCTTCACCGGCATGCCGCGGGTATCCAGAAGCGGCCAGCCAGCGCCATCGAGCACGGTGCGTTCCCAGCGGCAGAGCCCTGGGGGTACCTCTGGAGGATAAGAGTAAACGGACTGGGAGCTGTACCTTGGGGCATAGGATGGCTGGCTGAAGGGAGGTTCCACCGGAAAGGGTGGATCAACAACAAAAGGCATGAAGATGTGGCCCAGGGAAAGCTCGCCCAGGCCGCCCCAGAATTCAGTGCCTCTGGAATGGAAGTCGCGCGAAACCCCAAGATAGACATTGTCGGCAGGGCTGTAGCCAAGCGAGCCTGAGACGCGGCTCATGGCCGCAGCGGGTAAAAGGAGCAGACCGGCAAGCCCCACTGGCAGGACAAGGGCGATCACTTTTTTCATGGCTATCACCTCGTGTGTTGGAATCTTGAGTTGATAATGTTCTGCGAATTTTGCCCGCGAACATGAACCAGCCCACACTATAGTCATTTTTTCCTGGCCATGCAGGCTTACTTAGGCAACTTTTTTGCCCGCTGCCATTCCTGAAAGAGCAGCGAGGCCACAATCAGCACCAGGCCAATGAAGGTGGCGCTGTGGATGGCTTCGCCCACGATCAGATGCAGGAAAAGCAGGGAAAGGAAAGGGGTGCAATAGATCAGGTTGCCGATGCTGGCCGCACTTGTCGCCCGCTTCAGGGCACTGAGCCAGAGCACAAAGGTAAGCCCCATTTCAAAAAGGCCCACATAAACTAGCGGCAGGATGGCCTGCAGGGGCGGCCGCTCAATGCCGCCAAAAAGCGGCACGGCTAGGATAACGCACACCAGGGCCGCGCCAAAGCCGAGAAAAAGCTGCAGCACCGGATCCTGGCTGCTGCGGGCATTCACCAGCCAGAATACCGCCCAGATCAGGGTGGAGGCGGCGGCAAGAATCAGGCCAAATCCGCTGACCCCGCCAAAGCTGGTGAGCTCTCCCTTGGTGGCAATGACGATGGCTCCGAGAAAGCTCACCGCCACAGCCGCCAGTTGCGAACGGCTCAGGCTTTGGCCCAGAATCGGCACGGACAGAAGTGTAAGCACCAAGGGCCAGCCATAGTTGAGCGACATGGCGATCTGGCCAGGCAAAAGACTGTAGGCCTTGAACAGGACGATGTAGTACAAAAAGGGATTGAGCATGCCCAGAAGCAGGGCGCGGCGCATATCCTTAGGCGACATGCGGGCGATCTCGCCCAGCTTGCCCTGAACAACCAACAGGGCCAGGAGAAAGAGAAAGGAGATCAGGCAGCTATAGGCCAGAAGGGTAAAGGGGGTGACCCAGGCCAGCGCCAGCTTGAAGGCGGAGGCGGCCCCGCCCCAGAAAAGGATGGTCAGGCCGGTAAAGAGGTAGGCGCTGTGCTGTGACTGCATGATTGCTCGCGGTGTGCTGCCTTATTCATAGCAAAACGTTATTTGTGCAGGCTTTAACCAATGCTGCCAAGAAGTTGCCTGCATCGTATTTCCCAGCTCTTCCTGATAGCATTTTTACCTCGGAATTGGAATGCGCAGGACAAAAAACGCCGCCTCCGGTATGGAGGCGGCGATGAGTACAATCAGTTTACAGCAACCGCCCAGGGGATCAGTCAAATTCCTGGGAACGCTCGCCCAGGTTGCCGTAGCGGTGATAGTTATCGCAGATAGCCTGCTGCTGGAAGTACTGCAGCAGTTCCAGCCGCCCTTCCATATACACCGGGGTTCTGGCGATGTACGCGCCGGTCTTGGCCGCGGCTGCAAAGACATTTGCCGGCACCCGTTCAGGCGCGGCATAACGCAGGCGGCCAGCCTTGCTCAACCGGGCGGCGAGTTCCTCGTCGCTTTCCTTCTCCACCCTTACCAGTTGGCGCAGTTCGCGGCCATAACGGCTCTGCAGGAAGTGAAGCACATCGTTGTCCAGCTCCGGCGGCAGGCTCACCACGGTATCGCAACCAGCAATGAGCGAGGCGCAAACCCTGGTCAGGGTCTCAAACAGGTTATCCTCGCTGTGCAGGCGCACGCACACCCGCTCAACCGGCAGGTAGCGCAAAACATTATCCTGGCCGCGCAGATGGAAGTAATCCTGCTCCACCTTGTACATAGTTTGCGCCCGGTAGACGCAGCTGATAATGGCCTGAATGGCCTTGTCCAGATCCTCTTTGTATTCTTGCAGCTTGCCCCACTGCAGAAGCAACCGCCATTCCCTGGCCAGTTGCAGCAGACGGTGGTTTTCGGGCAGCACCCCGGCAGGCGGGGCCGCCACTTCCTTGATATCCATGAACTGGGTCACATACTCCAGGCTGCCTGCCTTGAGCCCAGGGCCAAAGGCGGATTTACCCATGCCGCCAAAGGGCTGGCGCAGCACGATGGCGCCGGTGGTGCCCCGGTTGATGTAAAGGTTGCCCGCAAAAATCGTATCCTTCCAGCGCTGTTGTTCGCGTGGATCTAAGCTTTCCAGGCCACTGGTGAGACCGTAGCCGGTCTGGTTGACAAAGCTGATCGCCTCATCCAGGTCTTTGGCGCGCATCACCCCCAAAACCGGACCAAAGAATTCAGTCATGTGGGTGTAGGAACCGGGGCGCACGCCATACTTCACGCCTGGTGACCAGATGCTGGGGTTGCCGTCCACCATGGCCGGCTTGATCACCCACTCCTCCCCTGGCTCAAGCGTAGTCAGCCCGCGCTCCAGATCACCGCTGGGCGCCTTGATCAGCGCGGCCAGTTTATTGCTCAGCTTCCAGGCCGGGCCCACCTTCATGCTGGCCACCGCATCGGCAAGCTGCTGCTTGAAATGCGGATCATTGTAGATGCTCTCCTCCAGGATGAGCAGCGAGGTGGCGCTGCATTTCTGGCCGCAGTTGGAAAAGGCGGAGTGGAGCACATTCTTGATGGCCTGATCCTTATCGGCCATGTCAGTGACAATGGTGGCGTTTTTGCCGCCGGTTTCCGCGGCCAGGTACACACCCGGGCTTTCCTTCAGAATCTGCAACCCGGTTTCAGTGCCGCCAGTGAGGATGATGAAATCAACCAAGGGGCTTGAGGTTAGCTTGGGGCCCACGCTTGCACCCGAGCAGGGCACAAACTGCAATGCCTTCTTTGACACCCCGGCCCGCCAGAAGCACTGGCAGAGTTGCCAGGCATTGAGCACCGCATCGGATGAAGGTTTGAAGATAACGGTGTTGCCTGCAGCCAGGGCAGCGGTCACGCCGCCGCAGGGAATGGCGATGGGAAAGTTCCAGGGCGAAATCACCAGGCCAACGCCCTTGCCCTGCAGCTTCAGGTTAGGCATGGCGTCGAATTTGGCCACCGAGTAGGGGTAGAATTCAGCGAAATCAATGGCCTCCGAAACCTCAGGGTCAGCCTCGGTAAAGACCTTGCCAGTGCTGGCCGCAGCCGCGCCGATAAGATCGCCACGCGCTTCGCGCAGCGCCATGGCCACTTTTGAAAGAATTTCGTGGCGTTCGCGCGCACTCAACTTGCGCCAGCCATCCGGGTCATCCTTGGCCACCTGAAGGGCCAGTTCCGCATCCTCGCTTGATGCCAGGGCATAGCGGGCCACAATAACGGCCGCCTCTTTCTGGTTTGGATCCGCGCATTCCTTGATGCTGCGGCCGGCAAAGAATTCTTCGCCGTTGATCACCACCGGAATCTCCATGGGGGCATCTTCGGGTTTTTTCATCCATTTACTGCGAATATCCTCGGCCCAGCGACGATTGGTAGCCAAAGACCAGTCAGTGTCCGCCTCGTTGATGAACTTGCCGCGATGCAAGGTGGAAGCAGCCGTGTCAAACTGCTCGCTGCCACGGTCCTGAATACGGTTAGGCGTGCTCTGGGCCTGATCGATGTAGTCGCAGGAGCGCAAAAAACCTTCCTTCAGGAAATTCCACTCAGCCGAGCCCACCTGCAGATCCGGCGAATAGCGGAGGAAGTTTTCGGGCGCGGTGTTTTCATCCAGACGGCGGATGAGGTAACCGATGGCGTTGATGAACTCATCCTTGCTGGCAACCGGCGCATACAAAAGCAGATCACCGGCACTTTCCTGCAGGGCCCGACGCACATGATCGGCCATGCCCTCCAGCATTTCGAAGTAGAAGTAGTCGTTCACCCCGTTTTCCCTGGCCAGCACCGCGGCAAAGGCCAGTTCAAAGAGGTTGTGCGAGGCAATACCCAGGTTGACTGCGCGGATATTGTCCGGCTCCATGCCAAAGCGCACCATGCGCTTATAGTTGGCGTCCACCTCAAGCTTGTTGTCATAGGGCGCAAGCGGCCAGTTGTTGAGGGATGATTCCAGCTTTTCCATCTCCATGTTCGCGCCCTTAACTATGCGCAGTTTCACCGGCGCGCCGCCCTTGGCTACCCGCTCCCTGGCCCAGGCAGTCAGCTTTTTTTGAATTTCAAAGCTGTCGGGCAGGTAAGCCTGCAGTACGATGCCTGCGGAGTAGTCAAAAAACTCCTCCTGATCCAGGGTAGAGATAAAGACCTCGTAGGTTATCTCCAGGTCACGGTATTCCTCCATGTCCAGGTTGACGAACTTGGGTACCTTCTCGCCGCTTGGGCGAGTGAAGTGGTGCTTCTTGGCGGCGCGATAGATGGCGGAGAGCCGGTCGCGCAGGGTGTCCACGGTTTCGTCAAAGGCCAGCGAGCTGATCTGCGAGTAAATGGTGGATATCTTGATGGAGATGTATTCAATATCCGGGTCTTCCATATCCTTGATATAGGTGGTTTTGCGGTGGGCCGACTCCTGCTCGCCCAGAACCGCCTCGCCCAGATGGTTGATATTCATGCGCACGCCCTGATCAAAGCGTTTTTTCAGGTGCTGGTGCAGGGCCTCGTGCTCGCCAGGGATGATGGCCCGGCTGCTGCTGGAGCGCATCTGGTCAATGAGCTTGGGTACGGTCAGCGAGGAGAAATGGCGGCCCAGGCCGACAAACATCTGGATAGCCAGCTTTTCCACCCGGCTGAAGAATTCGGGTACGCCCTCTTCCTGCAAGAGGTTGGCAATCTGGTCTGCCACCCGTTTGGGGTTGTTGGAGCGAAAGCTCTGGTCAATCAGGCGGCTTAAGAGCACCTTGTCCTTCGGGTGGGTGAGCAGTTGCTTCATCTGCTCCTGAATGTGTTTTTCTTCCTTGGTGAGGAGCTGGTTGGCGCGGGTCTGCCACTGCTCGGCCAGGGTAACGGCCTGATCAATGTGCTGCTCTTGGGAAAGGCTCATGGATGTTCCCTCTATTAGTTGATTAGTTGAAAGGCGTGTATCTTTGCCGGGCCTGCTATGCCTTGGCAGCTCAGCGTCTTTTTTCCTGCATGTAGGAGGCGAAACGACGTACATGCGAACGCATCAGCTCGGCTGCCTCCTCGGCTTGTTGGTTGATGATGGCGGTGCAGATGGCTTTGAGGTCCTGGTAGTTCTCCTCCATCACCTCGGTACCTGCCTCCAGAAACATGTTGTAAAAGTGGTGAATATTGGCGTGGATGCTGCCCAGCACATAGTCATAGAGCGGATTGGCGCTGGAGCGCGCAATTGCCTGATGAATCTGCTCGTCCACCCGCACAAAGGCATCCCAATGGGCAAGCCCCTGGCAAAAGAGTGTTTCTGCCTGCTGCATAAGCTGTTGCAGCGCGATAATGCCCTCTGGAGTGATGCGGCGCGCGGCCAGGTAGGCGGCCGAACCCTCGATCACGGCCCGGAACTCTTCCAGATGCTCAAGGGAAATATCGTTTGAGCGCAAAAGCATGCTTAGGTTTTCCGCCATCAGGGTGCTGCCCGCACCCTGCACATAAGCGCCGCCATTGGCGCCCAGGCGTATTTCAACCAGCCCCTATTGTTCAAGAATACGCAGGGCCTCGCGCACCGTGCCCCGGCTGGTGTGCAACTGCTCGCACAGCTCCCGCTCTGCAGGCAGGCGCTGGCCCACAGCAATCTTGCCATCGAGTATGGCTGCCTGAATCTGCTCGACCACGTCTTCGTAAACGCGGTTCTGTCTGGCCCTGCGGAAAAGTATATTCACGGGTGTTATGGATTTTTTTGGCTCCTGAAGGAATGCTATTATAATGGTCAAACCATTAAAATGCAAGCTGCGGCTTGCAGCAAAAACAAAAGGAAAGCCTTTTTGCCATGGCAAATATTTTTAATTAGTGATTCAGTTTTAATTTTGTATTTTATAATTTTTTTCGATGCGTTGCCCCTTTTCTTGCACCTGAGCTGTTCCCATTTCTTTCAACCTGTGGAGTGAATCCAATGGAACACCTGGCCAGTCAGCAACCGCCCTACAAACCAGTCCATAAAGTTCGTTTTGTGACCGCTGCCTCACTTTTTGACGGCCATGACGCCACCATCAACATCATGCGCCGCATTCTTCAGGCGAGTGGCGTGGAGGTGATCCACCTCGGCCACAACCGTTCGGTGCAGGAAATTGTTAATGCAGCCCTACAGGAAGATGTGCAGGGTATTGCCATCACCTCATATCAGGGCGGCCATGTCGAGTTCTTCAAATACATGATCGATTTGCTGAAAGCTGGCGACGGAGAAAATATCAGGGTCTTCGGCGGTGGTGGCGGAGTGATCGTAGCCGAGGAACTGCAGGAGCTGCACAGCTACGGCGTAACCCGCATCTATACGCCGGAAAATGGCCAGAATATGGGTCTGCAGGGTATGATCAACGAGGTGGTGCAACTGGCCGATACAGATTTGGCGCCGCTTGCGCCCCAGGGCAAAGAGGAGGTTCTTGCAGCCCTTAAGAGTGGTGATCGGCGGATGCTTGCGCGCATCATCACCTCGCTTGAAAACGGAGCCTATCCTGAAGCGTTGCGCCAGGCCATCAAGGAAGCGGCCAGCGCTCAGAAGATTCCGGTGCTCGGTATTACCGGCACGGGCGGGGCCGGAAAATCATCACTCACCGATGAGCTGGTGCGGCGCTTCCGCCTGGATCAGGAAGACACCTTGAAACTGGCCATCATCAGCATTGATCCCTCCCGCAAGCGGACCGGAGGCGCACTTTTGGGCGACCGCATCCGCATGAATGCCATTGAGCATGCCAATATTTTCATGCGCTCGCTCGCCACCCGCGAAACAGGCAGCGAAATTTCCGCAGCCCTGCCCGAGGTGATTGCGGCCTGCAAGCTTTCCGGCTTTGACCTGGTCATTGTCGAAACCTCGGGTATTGGCCAGGGCAATGCCGCCATTGTGCCCCATGTGGATGTATCCCTGTACGTGATGACCCCGGAATTTGGGGCAGCCTCGCAATTGGAAAAGATCGACATGCTCGATTTTGCCCATTTTGTCGCCATCAACAAGTTTGACCGCAGCGGCGCTGAAGATGCCCTGCGCGATGTGCGCAAGCAGTATCAACGCAATCAGGCCGCCTTTGCCACACCGCCCGAAGAGATGCCTGTCTTTCCCACCATTGCCGCCCGCTTTAACGATGAAGGCGTAACCGCGCTTTTTCAGGCCATGCTGCC